>CADCUO010000072.1 GCA_902805915.1 uncultured Propionibacteriaceae bacterium
GGTGTTGGCTGGCGATACGGATGTGGACCCGTCTGCCGGCATCTTCGAGAACCTTGAACACGCGGGCGAGGACTGTGAGGCGCTCGTTGCAGGAGGAGTCACCGACGGCGGAAAAGAAATTGCACCGCTGAGTGACCCGGGAGATCGAGACAGCGCAGCACAGTTATGCCGTCAGATCAACGAATTCCAAAATTTGACCACAGAGGTTCTCCGCGACCCTGCCACCAAGGGAGAAGGCACAACCTTCGACGAGCGCTATGACGAGGCCTTCGAGGAGATGATGAGCGGACTCGAAAGTCTGTCTGGTTCGCTGCAGCAGGCGGTCACCG
Source organism: uncultured Propionibacteriaceae bacterium (assembly GCA_902805915.1). Taxonomy (GTDB): domain Bacteria; phylum Actinomycetota; class Actinomycetes; order Propionibacteriales; family Propionibacteriaceae; genus Microlunatus. The sequence continues at coordinate 330 of CADCUO010000072.1, forward strand.
CGGATGCGGTCCGGCTGGGACAATGGGGAACCGCGCTGGCGGCCATGGTCGCCCTGATCGCTGTGGGCGTTGCTCTTCTCGTCAGTCGACACCGAAAGCTGCTTGCCGCGAAGACGCGGCAGATGGCAGGTCTGGCATCCATCGTGGAGAGCTCGGTTGACGCCATCGTCGGGAAGTCGATTGCTGGTGTCATCACAAGCTGGAACTCCGGGGCCGAGCGACTGTACGGCTATAGCCACGCCGAGATCATCGGCCGCCATGTGGACGTGCTAGTTCCACTGGAGCGGCGAGAGGAGGAGGCAGCGGCGATGGCGCGGGTTTGCCGCGGTGAGCAGGTGCAGCGCTATGAGACCGACCGTCTGCGCAAGGACCGGTCAACCGTTCCGGTGGCGTTGACGATGTCGCCGATCTTCGAGGGCGACACGGTGCTAGCGATCTCGGCGATCGGCCAGGACATCAGTGAGCTGAAAGCCAAAGATGCAGCCCTGAGGGCTGCTCGCGAGGAGGCGCTGGAGGCACGGGAGGAGGCGCTGCAGTCGTCGCGGTTAAAGTCGGAGTTCCTGTCGACCATGAGCCACGAGATCCGGACGCCGATGAACGGTGTCATCGGTCTGACCAGTCTGCTGCTGGAAACCCCCCTGAACGACACGCAGCGGCAGTACGCCGAGGGTGTGGCTGGGTCCGGGGAGGCGTTGCTGACCGTAATCAATGACATTCTCGACTTCTCCAAGCTGGAGGCAGGGAAGGTCGAGCTGGAGCTCGCGGACTTCGACCCGCGGCGACTGGTCGAGGAAGTGGCCTCTTTGCTGGCGGTGGAAGCGCATAGCAAGGGTTTGGAGCTGGTGGCGTACTGCCACCCCCAGGTGCCCAATGTGCTGGTCGGCGACGGGGGGCGGCTCCGTCAGATCCTGCTCAACCTGGTGTCCAACGCGGTCAAGTTCACCGCTGCCGGGGAGGTCGCCATCAGCGCCTGCGCCATCCGGAATGCTGCAGGTACGGCGCTGATCCGCTTCCAGGTGGTGGACACAGGTATCGGTCTCGCCGCGGAGGCAATACCCCGCATGTTCGATTCGTTCTCCCAAGCGGACGCATCGACCACCCGCCGCTACGGCGGTACCGGGTTGGGCTTGGCGATATCGGGGAAACTCAGTCAAGTTATGGGCGGCGAGATCGGCGTGGACAGTGACCTCGGAACCGGAAGCACCTTCTGGTTCCAGGTCCCGCTGCCAGTGTCTGACCGGAGCCCGCTCACCATCGACCCGCCAGCCCATGACGCGCTGAAGGGCCTGCCGGTCCTTGTCGTTGACGACAACGCCACCAACCGCCTGGTGCTGAAATCGCAGCTAGCCGCCTGGGGGATGCGCCCGAATGCGATCGAGTGCCCACAATCGGTGCTGGCCCGCATGCGAGCTGCGGTCACCGAAGGACACCCGTACGCCATCGCCGTACTGGACATGTGCATGCCGGACATGGACGGCCTAGAGCTGGCGAGTCTCATCTCCAGCGATCCTGCCCTCACCTGCACCCGACTGATCCTGCTGACGTCCACCATGGAGGTGGACGGGGCTGAGTTGGAGCAGGCGGGTGTCGAGCAGTGGATGCCCAAGCCGGTGCGAAGCTCGGACCTGTACGACCGCCTGATGCGGCTGGTGGCGGCCCCGACAGTCGCTGCAGCTGCACCGCAGGTAGCGCGCCCCCGGATAGCGTCGTCCTCCTCGCGCGGCCGGATTCTGGTGGTCGAGGACAACGCCTTGAACCAGCTCGTGGCTGAAGGGGTGGTGACGAAGCTCGGCTATCAGGTGGACATCGTCGGCAACGGCGTTGAAGCTCTCGAAGCGATCAACGCCACCTACTACGCAGCTGTGCTGATGGACTGCCATATGCCGGTGCTCGACGGGTTCGCGGCGACCCGCGAGCAACGCGTGCGGGAAGCACCTGGAGACCGGATTCCCATCATCGCGATGACGGCAGGAGCTATGGCGGAAGACCGCGAGCGTTGCCTGGCCGCTGGAATGGACGACTATGTGTCCAAACCCGTCAACGTGGCAGCGATGCGAGATGCCCTCACCCGCTGGGTTCGCCCGCCGCCCAAGTCGACGATCGGGCCCCGAACACCTGAGCAGAACGGCGGAACATCGACCGCCGTCGAGCTCTCCAGGATTGATGTATCCGCGACGCGAACCTGATCACGGCGAACCGGCCTCGTCGAGCGACGCATCGATCGACTCCGGCGCTACACACGGTCGATGACGGGCTCGCGACCGGCGATATCGGCTAGTTTGGGGAACGCACCTACGGTGACCTAGAGACGTTTGACTGGCCAAGCCGACTCAGGTCCCGGTCGAACCATTCCACGACCGCCTGCTCGTAGCGCAGGCCGAAGCGCAGCGTGACGAGGTCTCGATCGCTCGCCCCATGCTGCAACGCGGCACGCTCCACTTCGCGGTACCGCTGGAGTCGCTCAGCGTGCTGGGCCCGCTGGGCCGCGGTCAGCTCGGCTAGCCGACTCGGTTCTATCGCGTCCGCGAAGGCCAGCCGTAGCAGCAGTGGGATGCGGACGACATCGCTACCCGGCTCTTGATGCAGCCAGACTGAGAAGGCTGCTCTGCCGGCGTCAGTGAGCTGGTAGGGGCGTCGGTCGCGTGGCCCCGGCTGCTGCGGCTGCACGAGGCCACGCTCCGACATTCCGGTGAGTTCCCGGTAAACCTGGCTGCGGGTCACGGTCCAGAAGTCCCCCAATTCCTCTTCCGCCCGTGCGGCGAGCTCATAGCCGGTCGCAGCCCCGCCGCGCAGCATGCCCAGCAGAGCAGCAGCCGTCGCATTCACCTCAACGCTATCCAGCATTACTCCACAGTAGACGGTCGCGTGTGGTACGGTTGCACCGTCCACAGTGGAGGTTCGGAATGCGGCTTGATAGACATGTGCCAAACAACGCCGACATCCCAGGGCGGCGGCCCGGCAAGGTCCCCGACCGGCGTACCAGCCGGGATCGTCGGCGCTCGAACACCCAGGTGCCCCGGGCGCCGATCTACCTAGCATTAGTTCTGTCGGGGGGTCACCATCTGGACCATGTAGTCCGGGGGAACCACACCGGCTGGCCCGTGACCGACCATGCCACCGCGTTCACGTACAGCCTTTTGGTCTACCCGTTGATATTCCTTGGGCTCTATCTGAGCTCAGCGGGGAAGGTAGGGGCCGGTTACTGGTCGCTGTTGTCGGGCCCCGGAGCGCTGTTTCTGACTGCGATCCACCTGGGACCCAACGCCGTTGAACCACCAGCCGAGATCATCGACCAGTACTCGACGCCGCTGATCGGCTGGCTCGCCTTCACGCTGCTGCTCACACTGATTGCCGTACTCCTGGCGACGTTCATCCACGAGACCCGCCTTTGGCACCGCCATCGACGCTCCTCACAACATTCCTTACCACACGACGAAGGGAACACCCATGCCCGAGGATGAACTACTGCGGACCGCCGATGCGGAGCGAGACAAGGTCATAGCCGCGTTGTCGGATCACTACGCTCTGGGACGGCTGAGTCTTGACGAGCTCAACGACCGAGTGGGTCAAGTTCTCCAGGCTCGCACCCGAGCTCAGCTGGTGGCTCCGCTCAGTGATCTCCCGGCTGAGCCCGTGACACCCTCACGACCTGCCAGGAGGCCGAGCGTGGCCCCCGTCCCTGGCTCGCCTGCGAAAGCTCGCTGGACGCCGTGGCTGGCCACTGCCGTCATCTGTCTGACGATCTGGCTGGTGACCTCCGTCGCGCACGGGTCGGCCCTGTACTTCTGGCCAGCCTGGGTGATCGGCCCATGGGCCGCTGCGATGGCGGCAGGATCGTTCGCATGTCCCCTCGGTCGTCGAGGTTGGGCTTCAGTACCGCCTAGGCGGTAGCCCGCGTACGAGTCCAGATCGAGCTCCAAATCACCACAGAGCAAGTTGGACTGGCAGTTCGAATGGAACCCAGCTGTGCTTGAGGCGTCAGCATGGCGGCGGCTCAGGTTCGTGGGTGTGGCAGCTGCAGGCGCACGGCGCTACGTCGTCAGGGTTACCGTCCCAGGTGGTGCCGTCACAGTTGGCGTGGCGGCCAGCCACGCACTCAGGATTCATCGTGGACACTCCAATCTGCAGGGACTCACGCACGCCGCTCAGCACTTCACGTCACTGGTCCTTTGCGCTTGCTGCCAAGATGCGCGGCAACTGAGCCGTCTGGGTTGAAAGGTATGACCTAACGCGGGTCTCCTTCAACGAAAACGCCACCAAATGACGGACCGGACGTATCGCGCAAGCAGCTGGGGCCGGGAACGTATCATTCCGGGAACGACCATCTGGGCTCGGAGGTTACGGCGTGCGCATTGACGGACCCATCCCAGTCGACGGCCCCCGTCCCCGTGGACCACAACGGCCAGTGCCGTGGGTAGCGATCGGCGCAACTGTGCTCGTCGCCGGACTGCTGGCTGCCGCGGCGGCATCCCTGCGCTGGTGGGGCGCCTGCTTGCCGACCTCAGTTGGCTCTGTCGGCTGCGCTGCGCGACGGTCGGAGGCATCGGACCTGACCGGCTTCACGACGCTGCCCACCGATCTCCGGATCGCCGCCATCATGCTTGCGCTAGGTGGGATCGTCTCCGCCTCGATGTGCTTCATGCCCCTGTTCGCCGAACCGACTCCCGCCTGGCGTCGCCTAGTGGTGATGCTGTTGGTGCTCGGCGGGTCCGCGACGGCTCTGGTCGATCTGTGGTGGTACCTGGCCGGGCTTCATCTGGCGCTGCCCCATGCCGGCACGGTCTCTGCTCTGTCCTGGTTGGTGTTGGCGATGATGAGCTTCTCCCCATCGCTGCAGTTCACGGCAGCCGAGAGCTTCGCGTCACGGCAGCGCGGCGGCGCCCGGCTGGCCCTGCTGCTGACTGGTATCGCGGTGGCCAGCCCGGTCGGTGTCTTCGTGGACGCACTGACCTGGCGAGCGGCCTACAACTCGTCTGAACCCGCGCCGGGCGAGGGCTGGCTGCGGGCGGTTGCCCTGCTGGTCCTCGGTGTCACCATCATCGCGACCTCAGCCGGCTCCGCGCGCCGGCGCCCGCCGCCACGCGCCGATCCTGAGTTCACCCTCGCTGCATAGCGGTGCGAACGTCTCCGCCAGTCAGGAAAGGGACAGGAGCCCGCCGCCATTTGGTAATTGACGAGTCTGCGGATTACCAGCGGAGGAGTCGTGGACGGTTTCGCCTATTAGGCAAGTGTTTGGCGGCGCCAATAAGCCCAGTGCACGGGGAGTTCAGATGCCACAGCATGGCGTCTGGAAGCGAGTGGACGAACGGTCTTACGGATAAGGCTGAAAGGACGGATCCCACCGTGCAACAGCACCCGCCCCCGAAACGCGGACCACGTCGGCGGTAGCGGCACCCGTGCTGCCGCAGATCACTTCCTCGGTGAGGTCGTGAACTACGCAGGACCCGGCAGCGACCTGTAGGACGCTGTTCGGGAGTGTGATCCCGAGGGAGCCTGCCAGGCGCCCCGTACTGCGACCATAGGGGTACGCCGCTAAGCGACGAAGATGCAGAACGGGTGCCCGGCGGGGTCGGCGAACACGTAGAGCGGTTCCTCCGCATCGTCTGAGCGGTCCAGCAGCTCACGCGCCCCCAGCGCCAGCGCCCTCTCCCGCTGCACAGACAAGTCCTCCACCGACGACACGTAGGTATCCAGGTGAAGCATCTGCGGCCGCGGCCCTTCAGGCCAGGTGGGCTGCGAATAGTCGCTCACTTGCTGGAACGCAAGTCCCATGGAACCCGTGGGTGCCTCCAGCACCAGCCAGTCCCGGCCCTTCGGATCCGGCTCCCCAGCAGCTGGAGGCTCGTCACCTGAGCGGTAATGCAGTCCGAACAGCTCGCGGTAAAACTCGGCCAGGACGCGAGCATCCGCGCAGTCCAACACCACCTGGCACAAGGTCGGAGTCTTCATCCTGGTCTCGGCGTTCTCCACCATGTCCAGATGCTCTCAAGAAATCCTGCCATCCGGTAGCGGCGTGACGGACCCGCCGCAGCTGCCATTGGGCTACCGTCGAGCTTAGGTTGGGAGGACCGAAGGCCACGTGGGGGTGGGCGCACAACGATGAGTGAACAAGCCGATGATGCTCCGTGGCCGGTGGATCTGGAGGGCTTCCGCCTTTGGCAGCTGGAGGGCGAGGACGGGCCGCTCCTCCAGGAGCTGTTCGACGGCCTACCTGACTTCTCGACCACGTTCGGCGAGCGGGGTGCCGCCGACGCGGTAAGCACCTACATCAGCCTCCCGGAGGGCGCGGACTACAACGACAAGTTGCTCCCCGGGCTCTGGCACAACGGGACGCTCATCGGCGCCTTGGACTGCATTACGGGGTATCCCACCCGTTCGGAATGGACGGTCGACATGCTGGTGGTCGCTGGCCGCCATCGCAGCAGAGGCTATGGGTCAGCGGCTTTGAGCTGGCTGGAGCGGACAGCCGTAGGTCCTGATGCCGGCCAGCTGCGACCCTGCGAGACGCTTAGCTCGCGCTGACCGCGAACTGCTCCAGGGCGGTGAGGATCTCTGTGCGCATGGTGTCGCTGCCGGTGTGACCTGAGTCCTCCACCACGATCAGCCTCGCGTCGGGCCAGGCCTGGGCCAGCTGCCAGGCGGACTCCAGCGGACAGCCCAGGTCGAACCGCCCGTGGATGAGCACGCCGGGGATGCCGGCCAGCAGGTGCGCGTTGCGCAGCAGAACCCCCTCCTCGAGCCAAGCTGCGTTGGAGAAGTAGTGGGCGCAGATTCGCACCAGGGCCTGCACGGTGGCAGGCGGACGGTTGCTGTAGGCGTTCGGCTTTCCATTCACCTCCAAGGAGATGACCGTGTCCTCCCACGTGACCCAGTCCTGAGTGGCCTTGGCGCGGACGGCGGCATCCGGGTCGTTGGTAAGCCGGGCGTACGCAGTCAGCAGGTCGCCGTCCCGTTCCCCTTCGGGCACGCCGTTGCGAAACCGCTGCCACTCCGCAGGGAAGAATCGGCGAACGCCGCGGTAGAGCCAGTCCAACTCCGAGCGAGTGGTAAGAGTGACCCCGAGAAACACCATTCCTGAAACGCGCGCAGGGTGCGCTTGGGCGTAGCAGAGCATCAGTGTGGATCCCCAGGACCCGCCGAAGAGGAGCCACCGGTCGACGCCGAGATGCTTCCGTAGTGATTCCATGTCGGCGAGCAGATGGTGGGTTGTATTGGCGGTGAGGTTGGCGGCCGGGTCGCTGGCGTGGGGCAGGCTGCGTCCGCAGTTGCGCTGATCGAACAAGATGATGCGATACCGCTCGGGATCGAAGCTTCGCCGCTGCCCTGGCGTACAGCCCGAGCCTGGACCACCGTGGACGACAACCGCCGGTTTGCCTTGAGGATTGCCACACACCTCCCAGTAGACGAGGTGCCCGTCCCCAGCGTCGAGATAACCGTGCTCGTAAGGCTCGATGGGGGGATACATCGCTCCAGCCTTTCACAGGCTCAACATGGCAGAAGGGATACCTTTCTGGTTGTTGATCACGACCGTTGCGTGCGCTGACTTTTCTGACGCCTCTCGGCCCTAGGGTGGGATGTGCACAGCCCGGTTAGGTCGGGTCGGTGCCGACCCGAGGAGTCAGCGTGCGATCCAAGCAGGAGCTGGAGCAGGACATCCGGCAACAGCGCAGTGCCGTGCTGTTGATCAACATGCTGTCTCGCCGTGGCCGCCACCTCGGGGTGCGGGCACAGAAAATGCTGGAAGGGAAGGGATTCACCTTTTCTCAGGTGCACATGGTGACCAACCGGAAGCAGCTGGCAGAGGCAACGGAACAGGCCCTAGCCGCCCACCCTGCGCTGCTCATCGTGGGTAGCGGCGACGGGACGGTCAGCCACATCGCCGCACGCCTTGCCTACCAGGACACAGTTCTTGGCCTCCTGCCGTTCGGCACAACCAACAACTTCGCCAGAAATCTCGGCATTCCGCCCGGACTGGCCGCGGTGAACGTGATCGCCACCGGGAAGGTCGCCGATGTTGACCTCGGCCAGGCCGGGGACCGCTACTTCGCGAACGTCGTCGGAATTGGACTCTCGGCAGAGGTCGCCGCACAGGTGTCGCCTGACCTCAAACGCATGTTGGGCCGCACCGCCTATGTACTGACGGGGCTCCAACGGCTATTGAAGCACCAACCCTTCGCCGCAGACCTAGAGATGGATGGCGAGAAGGTACGGATACACACTCACCAGGTAGTCATTGCCAATGGGGCCTTCCATGGCGGAACGCTGATCGGTCACGATGTGAGCATTGACGACAGTGAGCTTGCAGCATTCTGGCTTGGTGACTCACGCCGTTCAGGGTTTATCCGAGATGTCGCTCTGTTCATGCTCGCTCGCGGCCGCAGAAGTGGACACAGGAACTTCCGGTCGGCCGCAAGCGTGCTGGTTGCGACAGAGCCTGAGCTGCCGATAGAAGTCGACGGCGAACTTCGCGGCACTACCCCAGTGCTGATCTCCGTGGCTCCCGAAGCGCTGAAGATCATGGTTCCCCCAAGCTTTGAGGATGACTGAGGTTGTCGTGGATCCGAAGGGGCGGTGTTGGGCTGAGGCTCAGTGGAGCCTGAATCGGGTCGCGTCCTGGTACAGCACATTCCATGCCAGCACCACCTGGGGCCGAAAGGACCAGGTGCCAGCGGTGTAGGACTCAGGGGTCACGCCGTACCCATACTTAGCCTGCGTTGCCTCAGCCAGCCGTCTGACCTCGTCCTCACTTGGTGTGACCCAGGCCGCGGTTCCCTCGGCGATGACGGGTGACTCCCCCGACTCGGTGTGTACGACGGCTCGCGGATCAGCTTGGAGGTTGCGGATGTGGACTGTGGCGGGATCGCCCCCGAAGTAAAGTGCGCTGTCCTGCCAGACTCCGTCGACTGGAACGGCGTGCGGGCGTCCATCAGGTCGCGTCGTCGCCAGCCAGTAGGTCCTAGCCATGAGCAACTTCTCCTCGACCCCCTCCCATGCCAGCACCTTGGTAGGCAGGCCATACGAGTCGGGCAAAGCAAGCTGCTCCGCGACGACGTCCACCCCACGAGCATCGACCGGTCCGCCGACGATGTCAACGCATTCCTGCACGGTACGGCTTCGGAGACATCAGGGCATCGAGGTAGGTCCTGCGAATTCCCCTTTCAGACGCCAGGCATCAGAGCGCTCAGTAGCTTGCTCGCCAGCTGCTCGGTCAGACGCTGCTTCGACCCGTTGCACGCAGCCCGTGAGCGGGTGTTTCCCCCACGAAAGGAACCTTGGCGACGTACTGCTGGTACAACTTCACGGCCTCACTCACTGGTATCTGACCAAACTCGAGAAGGGTTTGCAGTCCCTCCAGCTCGGCGTTACACGCCTCGGCGCTGATGATGCGAGCCTCCCAATTTCTTGATTTGCTGAGGTTCACAGCAATTGCCGAGATCACCGATACCACCAGAGCAAGCAGACAGAGCACGCGCCAAACTGTCGAATCCTCCCCGGTGTTGAAGGCGCCCGCCACCGAGTCGGTGAACCCCTCACCACCCAGGGCCGGACCGGCGGTGAGCGCCGCGGCAAGTGCACTACTGATAATTGAGACGAGACTGAGCCGCTCCACCCGAGGTCGGGCGCTACCCAGATACACCTCAAGGCTTCTCCTGCGCTCTGCAATTCGCTTCAACAGCTGCTGAGCATCTGCCTGGTCAGGCATGGAACCCCCTCGCACAATCCCAGTCTTTCCACAACGTTGCGTGCGGTCAATGACTCAGAACGAAAGTGGTCAGACGTGGCGCACCAGTGGCAGTGCTCCGACTGTGGCGAGGCCGCCCGACATCGGGTAAAGGCGTCCGACATCGAAGCAGAAGGCGCTCGGGACTGACCCGGAGGTCCGGGTCAGTCCCGTGTCGGCCTGGTTACAGCGACCGTGCGCGTGACCTGCCGGTGACGCCCGAGGCGATCATGACGAGTACGGCAGCGACCGCGATCGCAACGATCCATCGCACCCAGTCGATACCGGGGCTACCGTTCCCGCCGAACGCGGTGTAGATGAACCACCCGATGAGAACGCCCCCGATACCGCAGAGAATGGTCAACCAGATCGGGATATTGTCCCGGTCGCCTGGTGCCACGAACTTGCCTAACAAGCCGATGATGACCCCGGCGATGATGACACCAATGATCTCCACTGCTTCCTCCTCCTGAACGTGACATTGCGGCTCACAACCCGTGAACCGGACCTTGCGCGCTGGTGCGCACTCGATCACATCATCTACTGAACCACCCCCAGGGCGGGTACAACACACCCCTAGGTAGGTAAAGTGGCGCCATGACCGCACCGCGTCGCAACAACGCGATCACAGTCGCGCTGGTCGACGACTACGACGTAGTGGTGATCGGCGTGGCGAACATGCTAGAGCCGTACCGGGACCGCATCGTCATCGCCGAGCTCGACAGCAACACGTTCCTCCGCGACAGTGTCGACATAGTGCTCTACGACTCGTTCGCCCAGCCGGAATCCGATCACAACGAGATAAGTGTCCTGGCCAAAAATCCACGGGCTCGGCGGGTCGTGGTCTACACCTGGAACTTCCATCCCGACCTGATCAAGAGTGCCCGCGAGCAGGGAGCACACGGCTATCTATCGAAGGCGTTGCCGGCGCGGGACCTCGTCGCAGCCCTCGAAGCGGTCCACGCGGGCGATATCGTCGTGAGCGATCCGCCAGGTCGGGCGCGCAGCGCTAGCGGACTGAACTGGCCGGGGCGCGGCGAAGGTCTGACCGATCGAGAGTCAGAGATTCTGGCGCTCATCAGCCAAGGCAAGAGCAACGCTGAGGTGGCAGCCCTCACCTTCCTGAGCCCCAACACCGTGAAGTCATACATCCGCACGATCTACCGCAAGATCAACGTGTCAAGTCGGACTCAGGCGGTGCTGTGGGGCGTGAACAGCGGCTTCACCCCCGACCACCATCGGATCGATCACTGGCGCGGCGGTCCGTGACGGTAGCTTCGCGAGCGCGGTTGCCTCCGGTAGTCGATGCTGACGCAACCGAGGATTATCGACAGCGGATGGGGTCGCCTCGAAGCTGGTCACAGGGCTGGCGGACCGGCCCGGATGCGGTCCCTCATCTCCGCCAGCGACCCGCGCCAGTGCGAGATCGACTCCATCCACCAGGTAACACCGGCGTCGGCGAACCGACGTACCACCTCACTGTCCGCCTCGCTGCCGTCACCTGCCGTTTCAGCGCCGAAGACCACGTCGAACGGCTGGTGGGCACCCCGGA
>CADCUO010000073.1 GCA_902805915.1 uncultured Propionibacteriaceae bacterium
CAGTCACGTCGCCGGCCCCAGTGAAGGTACGGGGGAGCAGCGGCGTCGTCACCGACCAGGCACCTTGGCCGCTGACCACCATCATGTCGATCGTGTCCGGCTGCGCATCGGAATGCACCACGCTGGTCACCAGCACGGTGTCTGGTCCCATGGCGCGGGCCGCGTCGGCAGCGACCAGCACCTGGTCCAGCGTCTGGGCTCGCTGGCCGGTGAGAAACTCCAGCTCGAATTGGTTCGGGGTGAGGATTTGAGCGGCCGGTACCACCACGTCGCGCATTAGCTCCGGAATGCCAGGCCGGACGTAGAACCCGCGCCCGACATCGCCCATCACGGGTTCACAGCAGTAGATCGCCTTGGGGTTGCGCTGTTTGACCAGCGCGACAGCATCGAGGATCACCCCACCCACATCGGCGCCGCCCTGATAGCCAGACAGTACGGCGTCGCAGCGACCCAGGACGCCACGATCGTCGATCCCCCGAACCACCTCAGCCACATCTGCGGCTGCCAGCAGGGGGCCGCGCCACTGCCCGTACCCGGTGTGGTTGGAGAAGTGCACGGTGAGCACCGGCCACACCTCCACCCCCATCCGCATCAGCGGGAAGGTGGCGGCGCTGTTGCCGACATGGCCGTACGCGACCGACGACTGGATCGACAGGATGGACGTCACCGTCGGCATTGTTCCATCTGCGGCGGGCCGAGCGGCATCGCGCCTCGGGCCTTGGATCCTCGTCCGCGGATGGCGCGGTTTGACCAAGACCCTAGAGTGGGTGCCATGTCGGCCAGCGTCGAAGACGGCTCCCACGCGGAGACGCGCCGTAGAGCCGTCCGGGGCACGTCACGCGCGGTCGAGTCGGACCCTGCGCTGGAGGTCCCCTACAGCGACGATCCGAACCTTGACGGTTCACACAGCGACGACCCCCACCGCAACGACGGTGTGCTGATCGATGAGCATGAGGACCGCTGGCACTGGCGGCGCAAGATCCGTCGAGACCCCCGCAAGCTGGTGTTCTACCGGGTCGGCGTGGCCATAGCCGGCCTGTTCTTCGTCGTGCTGGGGTTCCTCACTGGTCCGCTGCCTGGACCGGGCGGCATCCCACTGGTGCTGCTCGGGTTGGCCATCTGGGCGAGCGAATTCGAGTGGGCGCACCGGTTGATGCAGCGTTTCAAGGCGCAGCTGGTCCGGTTCCAGTCCTGGGCAAGGTGGCAGCAGGCAGTGTTCTGGTTGGTCTTCTTCGTCTGCTGCGGCCTCTTCGGCTACACGTACATGCTCATCTTCGGCGTTCCGACCTGGGCGCCGCACTTCGCGGACAACCTGCTGCAACGACTGCCCGGTCTCTGACCAGCCGTCAGTCCAGCCGGACATAATGAGCCCATGCGCGCGGCCGACTATCCCTACTTCGACGCGCCGTTCCTCGCTTTCGCTCATCGCGGTGGCGCCAGATACCGGCCGAACCTGAACCGGGAGAACACCCAGCACGCCTTCGACCAGGCGGTCTCACTCGGCTACCGCTATCTGGAGACTGACGTCCACGCCAGTGCTGACGGCGTTCTGCTGGCCTTCCATGACAACCGGTTGGACCGGGTCACCGACCGCACCGGACTGGTCAGCCAGCTCAGCTATGCCCAGATCAGCGAGGCGCGGATCGGTGGCCGCGACCCGATCCCGCGGCTGGCTGACCTGCTGGTGCGCTACCCCGAGGCCCGGTTCAACATCGACGCCAAGTCGGAGGCCGCGGTCGACCTGCTGGCCGCCACGATCATCGAGCACCAGGCACACGAGCGGGTCTGCGTGTCCTCCTTCAGCCCCGTCCGGCTGCACCAGCTGCGCCGTCGGCTGGGAACCACAGTGGCCTCCGCCGCAAGCAGCCCGGGGGTGGCCTGGAACCGCTTCGCTCCCGCCCTCACCCGGCTGGTGAACACCTCAGCCGCCGCCCTGCAGATACCGATCCGGAGAACCGTGTTCGGCCGTACCGTCCAGGTGCTCACCCCCGAGCTGGTCGCCGCTGCGCACCGGGCCGGCAAACAGGTCCACGTCTGGACCGTGGACGACCCCGAGTCGATGACACGGCTGGTCGATGCGGGTGTCGATGGCATCTTCACCGACCGAGTCGATACCTTGAAGACAGTGCTGGAGCAGCGGGGGCTGTGGACCTGAGCGGCTCGCAGCAAGCCGTGCAGCACACCTCGCCGACCCACGGTCCGTCGGCTGACCAGTGATGAGGAGCTATGGCGGCACCGCACGGTGAGGTGATGGAGCCGGCCGAAGCCGTGCCGGCGGCGCCCCGGCGTACGGTGGCCGCCTGGGCCGGCTGGGACTGGGGCTCGTCGGCGTACAGCACCATCGTGACCAGCTTCGTATTCGCCCCCTACCTCGCCAACGCAGTGGCTGCCGACCGGCCGGCCGGCGCCCTCAGCGGCTCCACCTGGCTCGGTATCGCGATGTTCCTGGCCGGAGTCGCCGTTGCCGCAATCGCCCCCGTCACCGGTCAGCGCGCCGACGCCGGCGGTCGACGCCGCCGCAGTCTCGGCCTCTGGAGCGCGTTGGTGGTGGTCTCCACCCTCGGGCTGTTCTTCGTCCGGGACGAGTACTCCTACCTGTGGCTTGGGCTGGTGCTGCTGGGCGCCGGGTCGGTTTTCTTGGAGTTCGCCCAGGTCTCCTACAACGCGATGCTGCAACAGATCTCCACCCCGGGCAACATCGGCAAGATCTCGGGGATCGGCTGGGCCAGCGGGTACGTCGGCGGGATCTTTGTCCTGCTGCTCTCCTTCGTCCTGTTCATCTCCCCCGACGTCGGCTTGTTCGGCGTCACCGCCGAGGGTGGCCTGAAGTACCGCGTGCTGGCCATCGTGGTGGCGATCTGGTTCACCGTCTTCGCCATCCCGGTGCTGGTCTTGGTTCCTGAGATCCCGGCGACGGCCACGATCGCGAGGGTCGGCTTCCTTGCCTCGTACCGGGTCCTGGTGGACGACGTCCGAAGGCTGTACCGGTCCGACCGGCACTCCGTCTACTTCCTGCTCGCCAGCGCGCTGTACCGAGACGGTCTGGCCGCCGTCTTCAGCTTCGGCGCGGTGCTGGCGGTGAGCGTGTACGGGCTCAGCGCCTCCGACGTCATCATCTTCGGTGTGGCTGCCAACGTCGTTGCCGCCGTCGGCGCCTTCGCCGCCGGGTTTATTGAGGACCGGGTCGGCCCGAAACCGGTCATCATGGTTTCGCTGATCGGGCTCGTGGTGACTGCCACGATCCTGTTGTTCTCCTACGGACCGACGATGTTCTGGATCTTCGGTCTGGTGCTCTGCTTGTGGGTCGGTCCGGCGCAGGCCAGCTCACGAACCTACCTTGCGCGGCTGGCGCCCGCCGGCCGCGAAGGGCAGATGTTCGGTCTGTACGCCACCACCGGTCGGGCGGTGTCCTTTCTGGCGCCGGGACTGTTCGCGCTGCTGACGGGCGTGTTCGACTCCGACCGGATGGGAATCATCGGTATCGCGCTGGTGTTGCTGATGGGAGCTCTGGCGCTGTGGCGGGTCAATCCGCCACCGAGATATCAACCCACAAGCCTCTAGCCGCCCGCACCCGACACCGCAGGATTGACGGCGGAACAAATGACCCCTTCGCGGAGTTATATGGAGAGGTCTTGAAAAACGCTGGACATCTGAAATCGAGCCAGGAGGTTGCTATGGCAGATCGTTCCTTGAGAGGTACGGGCCTCGGGACAAAGAGCTTTGAAGACGAGGCTGGCGTGGAGTTCGCGCCACGTCAAGAGATCGGGTACGACTGCTCCAACCAGCATCACTTCACCTTGGTATTCGCCCAGGAGGCGGACATCCCTTCGCTATGGGAGTGCCCTCGGTGTGGTGCGGAGTCGCTTCGCTCGGACGTGGAGCGGCCCGAGGTCAAGGAGGAGAAGCCGGCTCGGACCCACTGGGACATGCTGCGTGAGCGTCGTTCGATCGCCGAGCTGGAGGAGCTGCTGAAGGAGCGGCTGGACTTGCTCCGCTCAGGTGAGGTCGGGCCGCCGGAGCTGGCGCGTACCTCGCGTAAGAAGAGCGCCTAAGCACCTTCCGCCGGGTCCCTCGCGGGTGCAGCGGTGTGACCAGGCTTGGTTAGTCAGGGCCGTTCCCGCAATGAGTGTGGGAACGGCCCTGTTGCCTGTCCAGGATCGAAGCCGAGGTCAATCCTGCGCGCGGTCGATCTGGCCTGGGATGATGTGTGCTCCATGCGAGGGTCGGTTCCGTTCCGGCCCGGTTCCCTCAACCGTCTCGCCGGTGATGACGTCGCCGTGGTCGGACCGGACAACCATGGCCGGGAGGTTCAGCTGGCTCACCTGGCGAGCAGCCAGGACACCGAGCAACCGGCGAGCCAGCGGCCGGGTGAAGGGCAGCAAAAAGAAGAACCCGACTACGTCGGTGACGAACCCTGGCAGCATCAGCAGAACTCCGCCAACCAGCACCAGCGCCGCGTCTGCGAGCTGGTTCGAGGGCATCGCGCCGGTCCGTAAAGCCTCGTTCAGGGCCTTCCAGGCCCGACTGCCCTCGCGCTTCATCAGCCAGGCGCCCAGCAGGGCCTCGGCCACGAGGATCCCGATGGTGGCCAGCGCACCGATCTGTTGACCGACCTGGATCAGCAGCCACACCTCGAAGATCGGGACGGCGACCAGCAGGACCACGACCAGGGGCCAGACCCATCCCCCACGGCGGTTCATTCCAGCGCCGCCCGGCGGTGGCGTACCAGGTCGCGGAGCTGCTTTGCCCGATGCCGGATCCCCCAGGCTGTGGTGAGGACCAGGGCTTCGGCGACGATCTTCCGGCTCATCTTGGAGTCACCGCGTTCCCGCTCGATGAAGGTGATCGGGACCTCCTTGACGGTGAACCCCGCCTTGAGGGCCCGCCAGGCCAGATCAACCTGAAAGCAGTAGCCGGTCGACGCGACATCGTCCAGACCCAGCTTCTCCAGTGTCTGCCGCCGGAAGGCACGATATCCGCCGGTCGCATCCTTCAGCGGGATCCCCAGCGCCAGCCTGGTCCAGAGGTTGCCGCCGCGGGAGAGCACGACCCGCGCCAGCGGCCAGTTCACCACCTTGCCGCCCTTCACCCACCGGGACCCAAGAACTAGATCGGCGTCGGCCAGCGCGTCCAGCAGCGGCTGCAGCTGTTCTGGCTGGTGCGAACCGTCGGCGTCCATCTCGACCAGCACGTCGTAGCCGCGGCTGAGGCCCCAGTCGAATCCGGCGAGGTACGCGGCGCCCAGACCCTCTTTGCCCAGCCGGTGCAGCACCTGTACGTGGTCGTCGGCGGCAGCTAGGCGGTCAGCCACTGCTCCGGTACCGTCAGGTGAGTTGTCGTCGGCCACGAGGACGTGGGCGGAGGGCACTGCGGCGCGGACCCGTCCGACGATCCACTCCAGGTTCTCGGCCTCGTTGTAGGTGGGGATGATGACGAGCGTCGACGGTGCCGGACCCAGGTCGGGCGCGTTCACTGGTCAGCCACCTGTCGTCGTGTCACTGATGCCATCCTTCGTCGCCGTGCAGAGTGCGGTCGTGCAGATGACGCTACCGGCTGTGCTCGGTCGGCGTCGTCGGTCTCGCCATCTTCGATCATCGATGGTCGAGGGTTCTGCTGGCGGCGTCGGTGTGCCACGATCCCGCCGACCAGGAACAGCAGGCCGGCCAGTGCAAGCACTCGGTCGAGCCACGGCGCGACCAGGACCGCCGGTGTCAGCTCACTGCGCAGCGGCATGTCGACCACCATGGACGCAGCGGTGAACTCAGCGGTACGGGCCACCACCTTGCCCTGGCGGTCGATGTAGCCCGAGACGCTGTTGGTGGTCGCCACCGCGATCTCGCGCCTGGTCTCCATGGCCCGGGCTCGGGTGATGGCGAACTGCTGCTCGATCTGCCCGGTTCCGCCGTAGGTGGCGTTGTTGCTCTGCACCACCAGCAGCTGTGCCCCCTCGGTGATTGTCTCGTAGATGGTGGCGTCGTAGGCCAGCTCGAAGCAGATGACATCACCGACTCGTACGGTCCGCCCGTCGGCAGGCACGGTCAGCACCCCCGGGGTGGTGCCGGGCACCGACTGAGCACCGACCTGCGCCAGGATGGGGATGATCGGCAGCAGCTGTGCTCGAAACGGGATCCACTCCCCGAAGGGCACCAGATTCCGTTTGTGGTAGCGGTCCAGCACCCCCTGTTTGGCATCCCACCACAAGGCGGTGGTCTGTCGCTCGTTCGGTCCTGGGCCGGCCGTGACGGCACCCACCAGGATGGGTCGGTCGGCGATCTCTGCCGCGGACTGGACTACCCGGCGGGTGACCGGGTCGCGCATCGGGTCGATGTCGGTGGAGTTCTCCGGCCACAAGATGAAGTCCGGCTGAGCCACAAGGCCCAACCGTGCCCTGGTGGTCAGTCGGATCGTTTCGCTCAAATGGTTGTTCGTCACCGACCTGGCTCGGCCAAGCGCCTCGAGCCCCCGGCCCGGTACGTTGCCTTGCACGATGCCGACATTCAGGCTGCCGTCCCGGCCGGCCAGCGGCGCGACCTGGAAGGAACGCAGACCGGCGCCGCCGAGGAGCAGCGCAGCCACCACTGCCGCCGCCAGCAGCACTGTCCGCCGCGACCCTGACCGCTGGCCGCTGTCGGCCGCGGAAGTGCTCGAGCGGCGCCCATGCTGGTCCTGCAGGGCCAGGCAGACCCAGGCGACCAGTTGGCCCAGCAGTGCCACCGTGAACGAGACCCCGGACACGCCGATGATCGGGAAGAAACCAGCTAGCGGAGTGTCCACCGCCGCGTATGCGATCCGGGTCCAGCCGAAGCCGCCGAACGGCATCCGGGAGTAGCTGAACTCGATCAGCACCCACGCACAGGCAGCGGCCAGCGGCCATATCCTCAACCTCGAGATGACGGTGAGGCTGACGCCCAGAAGTGCGAAGAAGAGTGACTCGAAGAAGATCAACGCCAGTGCGACCCACCACCCCAGCACGTGCACCCAGGTGATCGCCACCACCAGCATGGCCAGTCCGAAGGCGTAGCCGAGGCCGAAAGCGAGGCGGGGGCGTACCCCCCGGACGGCCAGGGTGAACCCGGGCAGCGCGACCGCGAGCAGCGGCCAGGCGCCGTACGGCTGAAAGCTCAACCCGAGGCAGGCGCCAGCCACGACCGCCAGCGCCAGGCGCAGCGCGTTGGGCCAGCGACTCCCCAGGGCATGCAGTTGCACAGCGGTGAGCCTACCCATGGTCCGAAGCGCTGGCCGCCGCTGCGACCACCGTTGCGTCGGAGTAAATGACCCGCCCGCGAGCCAACGTGGCCGCGCAGTCGGGGACGTGATCATCGTCGAGCGGTGGCAGACCGTCGGCGCGGTCTGTGTCGAAGGGATGCCACACCGCGAGGTTGGCTCTCGCCCCGACGACCAGCCTGCCCAGGTCGTAGTCCTGGCCGGCCCGCGCTGCGCCTACGGTGGCGGCGGCGAATGCGGTAGCGACATCCAGCTGCTCGTCGCTGCGCCAGTGCCGGGCAGCCGCGTGTACCGTCTGCCAGCCGGTTAGTGGTGTCACCGGCGAATCCGAGCCGAAGGCGAGCTGCACCCCGGCCCGATGCAGAGTCGCCAGCCGGTTCATGGACGCGGCGCGGGCGCCCAGGCGCTCCTCGTACAGCTCACCCGGTCCTCCCCAGGCGGCGTCGAAGGCCGGCTGCATGCTGGCGGTGACTGCCAGCCCGGCCAGGGTTGCGATGTCCGCGGTGCCGACCATCTCCAGGTGCTCAAGCCGGTGTCCGGCATGCCGGATGGGTTGCAGTCCGACGGTCGCGGTCGCCCGCCGGAACCCTTCGACTGTGGTCGCCACCGCGTCGTCGCCGATGCAGTGGAACCCGGCCTGCAGCCCGGCTCTGGTGCAGTCGACCACATGGTCGGTGATCTGGTCGACGTCCAGGTAACGCGCGCCGTGTCCACCGGAGTCGGTGTAGGGGTCCCTCACAGCCGCTGTTCTGGATCCGATCGCACCGTCGACACACAGATCGCCCGCCAGACCGCGGACACCCAGACCGATGGCGCTGCCGACCACCTCGTCGTCGGCCAGCTCACCCCAATAGCAGACGACATCGATGCCGACCTGCGCAGCAACCTGCTGGACCCGGACAATGTCGTGCTGCGGTCCCAGATGCGGTCCGCCCAGCTCGTGCAGGGACGCGATGCCGACCTGGGCGGCTCGGACCAGTGCGGTGCGGGCGTCGGCACGGCGCTGGGAGTCAGTGAACAATGTGTCCGTGGTGGTCCGGCAGAGGTGGTGCGCCTCACGGGTGACCAGCCCGTCGGCGGTGAATCCCGGTTGGCCGTCGACGCCCGGCACGCGCTCCAGCAGGGCAGTCGATGCCACCGCTGAGTGCACGTCGACACGCGCCAGGTACACCGCTGCCCCGCCGCCGGCCCGGTCGAGCTCGGTACGCAGCGGTGGGCGCGGGTCCGGCCAGTGTCGCTCGTCCCAGCCCTGGCCGACGATGACCCCGCGGTCGGGGTGCCTGCGTGCGTAGTCGGCGACGGCGTTCAGCACCTGATCCCGGTTACTGGCGGTGCTGAGATCAAGCCCGTTCATCACCTGGCCGGTCTGGATGGTGTGCACGTGAGCGTCCACAAAGGCCGGCGTCAGCAGCCGGCCGCCAAGATCAACCTCCGTGCCGCCCGGGGCAGCCCGGCGAGCTTCCGCGTCCGACCCGACGTAGCCGACCTTGCCGTTGCTGACAGCCACCGCGGTCGCTCCCGGGGAGTCGGGCGCGTACAACACTCCGTTGAGGAACAGCGTGTCGATGGCCACGCACCCATTCTTCCCGACATTGACGTTGCTACGTTGCCGACGTTGACACGGTGTGCTGTTGCGCATTTCGCTTTTACGCAATCCGATGGACACCTTCTCGCAGTTCGAGCCGATCAGACTGCGGGGGTGACCACACTGCTGCGGGTACCACGGCGGGCCTCCGAATGGGACACCGCCGGATGGGACATCTCCGAACCGGGCACCTCCGCGCAGCGCATCTTCGCTCACCGGGGCTTCTCCTCCCGGCAGCCGGAGATGACGCTGGCGGCATACCAGGAAGCGATCCAGTGGTCGCTCGCTGAGGGGGTGCCGCTCGGTCTGGAGTGCGACGTCCACTTCAGCGCCGATGAGCAGCTCGTCTGCCTGCACGACCGGGTCCTGGACCGGACCTCCGACGCCCGAGGGCTGGTCGCCGATTGGACCCTCGCCCAGCTGCGCCGGCTGGACTTCGGCTCCTGGAAGGTGCTCGACCCGGCCCCAGAGCAGCGGTCGCTGGTGACGTTGGCCGAGCTGATGGCCCTGGTGGCCGGTGCCCGCATCCGCGGCGCCGACGTCTCCTTGGTGATCGAGACCAAGCATCCCAGCGACCGCGGTCTGGCCATCGAGCAACGGGTCTGTCAGATGCTCGCCGCCTATGGCTGGGATGTGCCGGGTGCGCCAGTACGGTTGATCACCTTCTCGGTGCCCGCTGCTGAGCTGTTGGCTCAGCTGGTGCCGGACGTGGACCGTACCTTGTTGATCGAGCATGAGTTCGGTCGGTTCGCCGACGGGACGCTGCCCGGCGGGATCCACGTCGCCGGCGTGGCGATCGACCTGTTGCGGCAGCACCCTGACTTCGTCGAGCGGGCCCGGGCACACGGCAACGAGGTGCACGTCTGGACGGTGGACGACATCGGCGACATAGAGCTCTGTCGTTCTCTTGGCGTCACCGGGTTCACCAGCGACTACCCGGACCGGGTGCGGGCCGTGCTGTACGGTCCCGCGCAGGTCAGCCGCTGAACCGCACCACCTGCTACAGCTGCGGACGGTCCTCGTACGGGATGGACAGCACCGTCGTGGTGTGGGTGGAGACCTTGCCCTCGGTACGGATCCGCGACAGCACCGACTCCAGCTGGACCATCGTCTCCACCTGCACCTTCAGCAGATAGCTGGGCTCGCCGGCGACGGAGTAGCAGGAGATGATCTCGGGCATGTGGCGTAGCCGGTCCGGGGCATCGTCGGGCTGACTGGCGTCGAACGGCTTGATCGCTACGAAGGCGGTCACCAGCAGGCCGAGCTCGGCCGCGTCCAGCCGAGCGTGGTAGCTCTTGATCACGCCACGATGCTCCAGTCGGCGGACCCGCTGCTGCGCCGCCGAGGTGGAGAGGCCGGTCTCCTTCCCGATGTCGGTGTACGACATCCGACCGTCCCTGGCCAGCAGCGCCAGAATGCGACGGTCGAGCTTTTCCATGGCCGCCATCGTGCCAGTATTCAGCTGTGAACTCGCCGCGGCTGCTTCTTTTAGATACGGCTTCGTTGTACTTCCGCGCCTTCTTCGGCATGCCGGATACGCTGCGGGCACCCGACGGCACACCGGTCAACGCCCTGCGTGGACTGCTCGACTTCACAGCCAAGCTGATCGACACCTACTCCCCCACCCACCTTGCCTGCTGCTGGGACAACGACTGGCGGCCGCAGTGGCGGGTCGACCTCATTCCCAGCTACAAGGCGCATCGGGTGGCGGGCGCCGGAGTCACTGCGGTGCAGGAGATGGCCAGCTCACCGGAGACCGCGGGCGAGGAGGCCCCGGACGATCTTGCAGTCCAGGTGCCGTTGATCATCGAAACGCTGGAGGCGCTGGGCCTGCCGATCGTCGGCAAGGACGGGTACGAGGCCGACGACGTCATCGGGACACTGGCCAGCGCAGCCACCATGCCGGTGGACGTAGTGACCGGTGACCGTGACCTGTTTCAGCTCGTCGATGACGAGCGCCAGATCCGGGTGCTGTATATCGCCCGCGGCGTGGGCAGGCACGAGCAGGTGACGGAAGCGTGGCTGCAGGCCAAGTACGGCATCCCTGCGTCCGCGTACGTCGACTTCGCCACCCTCCGCGGTGACACCTCCGACGGTCTACCGGGGGTGGCGGGCATCGGGGAGAAGACCGCCGCTTCGCTGCTCACCTCCCACGGCGACCTCAATGGCATCCTGGCGGCGGCCAGCCAGTCCGGTGGTGGGGTAGGAAACGCGCTGCGCTCCCGGCTCGGAGCGGCGATCGACTATCTTGCCGTCGCCCCGACCGTCGTTGCGGTGGCCCGAGACCTGGACCTGGGCGTTACCCCGGACGACCTGGTGCTGCCCTCGGCACCCATAGATCCCGAGCGGTTCGCAGCACTCAGCGCCGCACTCGGCCTGGGTGGCAGTGCCGGCCGAATCCTGGCGAGCCTGAGCCGTGGCGGCTGAGCCGCTGTCCCTGCTCGCCCGGTCCACTGCGCGACCGTACGCCGTGGTGCTGGGCCCAGGAGCGTCCCCGCAGGCGCTGGTAGGCGGCATGTCGTCGGCCGATCATCCCGGATGCCTGTGGGGACAGTGGTTCGGCGGTGGCGTCGTGGTGCTGCAACAGCCGTTGCAGGTAGTCCGTCCAGACCACACCTCAGCCGCTCTGGCTGTGCTGGAGCAGCAACCGGAGGTGACCCCCTCCAACACCTTCACCGGTCTGGGCGGCGGCTGGCTGGCCTGCCTCGCCTATGACGACCAGCGGAGCTGGCTGGGGTTCTATGACCACCTGCTCCGCTGGGACTCCGCCTCCGGCTGGACATTCGAGTCGCTCGGCTTGGACGGCCGGGAGCAAGCCATGGCGTCCGCCCTGGCGGACTGGCGGACCCGGGTCGGCACGCCGGACCCGTCGGCGGCCGCCGAGTGGCAGGTCGGCCGGTTCAGCACCGTGGCCGACGTGGTGCAGACCCGGGACAGCTACCTTGCCAGCGTCGAGGACGCGGTCGGGCGGATCCATCGGGGCGACTTCTACCAGGTCAACCTCTGCACCAGGCTGACGGCAGAGTTCGCCGGGCAGCCGACAACGATGTTCGCCGACATGGCGGCGGCCCTGGAACCCGCGTACGGGGTGCTGGTCGGGACCGATCCCACTGTGGCGGGTTTCAGCCCGGAGTTGTTCCTTCGGGTGGAGGGGGACCAGGTGATGACGTCACCGATCAAGGGCACCGCCCCCCGCGGGACCGCCGAAACCAGCTCGGCTGCGCTGCGGTCCTCGGCCAAGGACGCCGCAGAGAACGTCATGATCGTCGACCTGATGCGCAACGACCTCTCCCGGGTGAGCCGTCCCGGATCGGTGGTGGTGGAGGATCTGCTCGGGTTGGAGCCCCACCCGGGGGTGTGGCACCTGGTGTCCACAGTCAAGGCAAAGCTGGAGCCAACGGTGACAGTGTCCGATCTGCTCGACGCCACCTTCCCGCCCGGGTCCGTTACCGGCGCGCCCAAGTCCAGCGCCGTTGCGGCCATCGCAGAGCTGGAGCCGATTCCCCGGGGCAGCTACACCGGCGTGGCCGGATTCGTCGCCCCGTGCGGCCGAGCGGAGTTCAACGTGGTGATCCGCAGCCTGGAGCTGACCGGCGGCCGTCTCGAGCTAGGCGTCGGCGGCGGTATCACTGCCGACAGCGTGCCGATCCGAGAATGGCAGGAATGCCTGGACAAGGCTGTCGCAGTGGTAGCGGCGGCAGGCTCGACTCTGGATGGAGAGCTGAGAGACGTCGCCGTACTCCCTCGGCCGGACCTGCGGTCCAGCGGGGTGTTCGAGAGCGTTCTCGTCGTTGGATCACGTGCCCTGCGCCTCGCCGATCATCTGGCTCGGCTGGACCGTTCCTGCCGCGAGCTCTACGGAGCCGGGGTGCCGGAGCCGGTGGCCGACCAGGTCCGCCGCTTTCTGGTCGACGCACACAGCGCGCCGGACCTCCGACAGGCACTTCGCATCGTGGCTGCTCCTCACCCGGGCGGAACCCTCGACGTCAGCTTCACGGTTCGGCATCGGGGTGATCCGTCGCGCACCTGCACGGTCGTCCAGCGGCCGCGGCCATACCTCAGCTGGCGACACAAGTGGGTGGACCGGTCCTCCTTCCAAGCGGCTGAGGCGACAGCATCTCCATCGCTGCCCTACTTCGCCGCCAGCTCGAGGGCTGGACCCCAGTGGGCAGCGGAGACCTCCCGCGGCAATCTCTTTGTTCGCGGTCTGGACGGCATCTGGCTGACTCCACCGCTGGATGATGATGTGCTGCCTGGAGTGACGCGACGCTGCGTGCTGGACCTGTTCGACCGTCGGGACATCGGCTACCGGATCGCGCCGGTGCCGGTCGGCCTGCTCCAGCGAGCGACTGCGGCGTTGTGGACCAGCAGCCTGAGCGGTGCAGTGCCCATCACCGCCGTCGACGGGTACCAGATTCCCAGCGACACCGGCGCCGCCGACATCCCCGCCATGATCAACAGCGCCTTGGGGTTCAGTCAGTGATGACCCTGCGGACCGCATCGAGGAAGGGTCGGTCATCCCCGAGCCGATCACCCAGATAGTGCCGAGCTACCTCGGCACGCCGGTCCGCCAGCGGGTCGTCTCGCAGCAGGCTCTGCAGCACCGCACCCGGCCCGGACGCCGCCGAGGTCTGCAGGATCTCGATCGGGATGAGATAGGCGGCCTGCAGGGTCGGATACCGCTCCAGTGCTGACCGCTGGTCCACGCCGACGGGCAGCACCACCCCGTACGGCTTACCGGTGACGAAGTAGTCCACCAGCACGCTCCCGATGTCGGTGATCATGGCGTCGCTGACGTTGAAGACATCGGTGATGTCGCTGCCACGCTGCTCGGTGGCGAGCAGATGTGACCGACCGCCCCGGTCCCGGTCGGCTCGCAGCAGCTGGTCCACCGACTCGATGTAGCGTCGTTCCGCACGACCGAGCCAGCTGAAGGGATGCGGCCGGAAGATCACCTCCGCGCCGGCCCGGATCAGCTCCTGCACCAGCCGCGGTGTGGCCGGGAGCGAGCTCAGCGTGGTCTTGGAGTTGTAGCCGCGCCAGGTAGGCGCCACCAGGACTCGCGGCGGCTCGGCCTCGCGGACGGGCTGCCCGGCTGGCTGGGCGGCCACTAGCTGGGGACGTCCGACCACCACGAACTTGCGGTCGTCAATAAGGACACCGTTGCGCGGATAGCGTTCCCGGGCGGCCGGCCCGGCGACGAAGATCTTGTCGAACATGGCATGTGCGGGATGGGTTGACAGCTCCTTGTCGGAGTCACCGTGGCCCAGATAGACGTGGGTCATGCTGCGGTACAGCACGAAGCTGTTGTTCTCGGCAGTCATGTTGACGTAGAACGCGGCCTTCATCGACTCCACCACCACGCAGTCCAGATCGGGGGCTGTCGAAGCGCAGACCACGGGCGCGTTGGTCAGCCTGGCGGCCACCGGGACGGCGTCGGCGCTTCGTACCAGGACGACGTAGCGCATCTCCAGCTTCTCCAACGGCGCCAGCCACATGCCCAGCTGGTAGCCGGCGTCGTTGCGGCGGGCGGTGTACACCACGAACTTCGGACCGTAGCCGTTCAGGGCAGCGGTGACGCGGCCACGCTCTGCCGGCCGGCCCCGGATCTGCCAGACACCGACACCTGTCACTACCACCAGCCCCACCGCTGCGGTCAATGCGAGGGCAGCTGCCGCCCATGCCGGCCCGGACCAGCTCAGCAGTGCCAGCACAGCAACGACAACGCCGACGCTGAAACGGACCCAGCCGGGCCGCGGCAGGGACCTCGGCTGCCGGTAGCCCGGGAGGTTCCACACCCGCAGCGGCTCTATGCTGCCGAGGTAGTCGGCCACCGGCAAGGCCAGCACCACCATCCCGGCGACCGCGGCCACCAGCCACAGCACGGGCCGCTCGTCTCGGGTGGCGGCGATCAACCCGAGCATGATGACGACGGCAGCCGCGAGCGGGATCTGGGGCAGCAGCAGCCGCAGCACCCGCCGTGCCGTGTTCACGAACGTCCAGCATCCACCACTGCGCGGGCGGCGGCGACAAAGCCTTCGGCGTACTGGTCGGGCGGGAAGTCGCCCAGGTAGTAGATCCGGGTCTCGTTGCGGACCGGCGCCAGCGAGTCCGTGCTCAGCAGCTCATCCAGGACTGCGTCGAGGTTGGAGCAGTCCTCCCGCAGGATGTACGTGGCGTGCGCAGCCGGCACATCGGATGCGAGCTGCTCGGGCGTACGGCCCACTGACACGATCGACATCGGCTTGTCAGCCTGCAGATAGTCCGACACCACTGCGGACACGTCCGAGATCATGGCGTCCGAGGCGTTGAAGCACTCCTCGATGGTCAGCTCCCGCTCCGCCGCCCGACCCCACAGATGCTGTCGACCGGTTCGGTCGCGGTCATCGGCCAGCAGCCGACCGATGTCGCGGACCAGTTTTGCGTCCTCGGCGAATCGATAGTTGAACGAGTGCGCTCGAAAGATCACCGTGGCTCCGCGCGCCAGCAGCGCGGAGACGATCTGGTTGCCGACCGTCAGGGAGTAGACCCGGGAGTCCGCGAAGGGCCCGCGCCAGGTCGGGGCGTACAGCACGGTAGGCGCCTCGATCTCGGCGATCGGGCGGGGCGCCTTGGAGATCGCCTCTACCTGTGGCCTGCCGACGATCTGGAACTTCTCCGGCGGGATGTGGACCCCGTGCCGGGCGTACCGGTCGATCGCGGCCTGCCCGGCCGCGAAGATACGGTCGTAGATCGCATGCACCGGGTTGTAGCAGGCGGGCTTTTCGGAGTCGCCGTGGTTGAGCCAGACATGGCTGAGCTCTCGCCGCTCAACGAAGTGGGTGTTGCGGACCGCGTTGTTGACGTAGAAGGCGGCCGTCATCGAGTCGACGACGACCTCCTCGAGGCTGCGCAGCGTCGGCCGGTGGACCACCGGGATGTCCACCAGCCGTTGCAGTTGCCGCAGCATCGGCACGGTCCGGGTGATGATGATGAAGCGACGGTCCAGCCGTTCCAGATAGGGCAACCACATGCCGATCTGGTAGGCCGCACCCATGGTGGAGGCGAAATAGATCGCGAACTGGGGCCGGTACTCCTCCAAGATGGGTCGTAGCTGCTCCTCACCGCGCACCGACCGGTGCACGCGAATCAGGGACCGAACCCAGGGCTCCGCAAAGGCGACCAGCTGCACCAGCGCCGCCATTAGCAGCACCTCCGACGGCAGACCGGTGACCAGCACCAGCCAGCTCACCACGATCACCAGCCAGCTCAGCACCGTAGTGGCCCCCCAGGGTGCGACTGAGCGGACGGCAAGGTCCAAGCCGGGCAGGCCGGACGCTCGTAGCTCCTGGCGAGCCAGCGCTGTCCGGATGTTCCGCTCAGCCACCACAGCCACGGCCAGTACGGCAACCGCGACCACAACGATTGTGTCCGTGGCTCCCAGATCGGCCGCTGCCACCGCCAGCGAGGCCACGAGCACCATGCGCGTGATGACGTTGCTGCCGAGCAACCGGACCCAGCGACCGCGACGCCTCAGCACTCGCCGCCGGGACCAGACGATGGCTGCCACACTGAGCACTGCCGCCACGGCTGCCAGCACGGGTGCTCCACCGATAGCCGCCGCAGCCGCCGCTGCGGCGAACCCGTTGATCACCGCGTCGCGGACCACGCCGGCAACCCGCCTCCTGATCGACACCGGTCGTTGAGTCGTCTCGGGCTCATCGGAGGCATCGATCCCGCGGATTTCACCGGAATGCGGCCTGTCCACCACGCGGCGCACGGCGCTGATGAAGGCGTCGGCATATCCCTCTGCCGGGAAGTCCCCGAGATAGTCGGTCTTCACGTCCGCCCGGCGGTCGGCCATCGGGTCGCTGCCCAGCATCAGGTCGAGCGTCTGGTCCAGGTTGGACAGCCCACCCTCCACCACGTAGGCAGCCCTGGCGACCGGATACTCCGCTTCGAATGCGTCCACCGGTGCGGATACCGCCACCATGGCGAAAGGCTTAGCGGAGAAAAGGTAGTCCGACACGACGCTGGAGACGTCGGAGACCATCGCATCGGACTCGTTGATGCAGTCCGAGATGCCAAGCTCGCGTTCGGCCGCCTCACCCCACTTGTGTGGTCGACCAGTCCGTTGCGTGTCGGCGGCCAGCAGCCGTTGGATTCGACGAATCGACTCCCGGTCCGGCTCGAAGTCGTAGCTGAACGGGTGTGGCCGGAAGATCACGGTGACCTTGCGGTCCAGCAGCGCTTGGACGATCCGCTCACCCACCGGCAGCGAGTAGAGCAACGTCTCCTCCACGTGGCCGCGCCAGGTGGGCGCGTACAGCACGACGGGCTCGCTCACCTCCGCGATCGGGGCCTTGGCGGGGTCGATCCCCTCCACCTGCGGCCGGCCCACCACCTCGAACTTCTCCGGGGAGATGGCGACCCCATGAGCTGCGTACCGGCGGATGGCCGCGGGGCCGGCGGCGAAGATCCGGTCGAACATGGCATGGATCGGGTTGTACGAGGGCGGCTTGTCGGAGTCGCCGTGCCCGAGATAGACGTGGGTGAGCTGGTGATAGCGAACGAAGGCGCCGTTGCCCGACGACGCGTTCACATAGAAGGCCGCCCGGGTGGCCGGAGTGACCACGCTGTCGAGATCGGTCAGTGCCCGGCGCTGCACCACCGGTACGTCGGTCTGGGCGGCCAGCGCGGCGGCCGGCAGCGCGTCCCTGGCGACGATGAGAAACCGGCGTCCAGCCCGCTGCAGGTACGGCAGCCACATCAGGACCTGGTGCGAGGCGTCGTCGGGACGTGCGGTGTAGACCAGAAACTCGGGCGCGTAGGCCGCGAGCGCATCGTTGATCTGCCTCTCCATCCGCTTGCCGGCGATCAGCCGTCGACGCGCCGCCACTGCCAGTGCTGCCACCGGCGCTGCAGCAAGCAGCACTGCCAGCAGCCAAATCCAGCCGGCCACCCCGCTCCCGGCCAGCCCGCTGGCAGCCAGCCAGCTGCCGGTCACGGTAGCCAGCAGCCCGCCGAAGAACGCCACCGGCGCGTAGCGGGGCAAGGGGGGAACCGCCTCGACGCCGGACAGGTTCGCAACCACCGACATTCGGACTCCGGAGAGCCGCATCAGGTGCGGCTCCAGCACAATCAGCGCCACTGCGATCACCATGCCGAGCAGGGCCGCCACGTCAGCGGCGGTCAGCCCACGAAGCGCCAGGCCGCCAACGGTCAACCCGCCACTGCGGTCCACCATGGCGACTGCGGTGGCGACGACCAGCAACGACCGGGCGCCCCCGGAGCTACCGAGCCAGCTGCCGGAGGTACCCCGAATCCTCAAGTAGGCCCGGCCCACCACGGCCGCAGCCGTCAGGGTCACCAGACCAGCCGCCAGTGCCTGCCGGGAGCTGAGCGCGGCAGCCAGAGCGGTGAGTCCAAGCAGCACCAGGGCGACCTCGAGCACAGCGCCCAGAGCAACTGCGAGCGTCCGCTGAAGCGCAGAACTTCTCTCTTCCGCGCTGAGCGTTGCCGCCGCCATCGTGGCTCCTCTGGTCAGAACTCGTCATGCTGTGGTGCGCCGCAAGCCTATGGCTTGGGATGGCCGGAAGCCGGGACCTCGGTACCCGCGTCAGCACCGAAGAAACGCTCCACCACTCTTCTGGTCGCCTGACCGTCGTGCAGGCCGTGGAACTGTCGGTTGAACATAGCGCGGTCCTCGGCGTACTCGGCTGCGACCTCATTGATCCGGACCAAGGCGTCAATCACCTCATCAGTGGTCTTAAGCAGTGGGCCGGGGGCCGTCGGTCCGTACTCGAACAACGCGGTCCGGGCGCTCAGGTAGTCAGCCACGTCCGGTACGAAGAACAGGGCCGGCTTGCCGGTCAGCAGCCAGTCGAACCGCAGCGAGGAGTAGTCGAGTACCGCCACATCGGCGGCCAGGATGAGGTCGTTGATCTCGGGGTAGGAGGTGACGTCGATCACCGCCGCGGAGGCAACCCGTTCGCCTTCGCGGAAGTTGTAGTTGTGACCGCGCACCAGGATGACGTACTCGGTTCCGATCTGGGCGGTCAGCCGGTCCAGGTCCAGCTTGTCGAACAGCTTGGCCCGGAAGGCGCCGGTGGCGACTGTGTCGCGCCAGGTCGGTGCGTACAGCACCACAGTCTTGTCAGCCGGCACACCCAGCCGGAAGAGCACATCCGAACGGACGGCGTTCCGGTCGGCTGTCACCAACGCGTCGTCGCGCGGGTATCCGGTCACCAGGACCTCTTGGTCGTAGCGGTACTCCTGCCTGTACAGCTGTTCGCAGAACTGGGCTGGGACCACGATCGAGTCCCAGTCGGCGTTGCGTCGGGCACATTCGGCGTCGATGAGATTGGCCGTTTTCCCGTAGGCCCGCCACAAGGAGATCCCCATCGACTTGAACGGGTAACCATGGAACGTCTGCAGGTAGCGCTGGTGGGGGCGCTTGCGGAAGAAGCGGTCGAAGTCGATGTTCTGGCATAGATAGCGGGAACTCGCCACGGCCGCGTACCAGTCGCGGCTGCCGATCAGCAGCGGCACAGCGCCTTCAGGCAGCACCACCGAGTGATCAGACACCGCCCAGAGCAGCTGCAGCGGTGATCCTCGACGAGAAAGCTCCTGATGCACGGCGAGCTGGCTGTCGGTGGCGAACTCACCCCGGTAGCACTGAAACAGCACCGCATGACGCGGTTTGAAGTCGGTGTCCTGGTACCACTCCATCAGCCGACGCTGTGCTCGCCGACCCAGCTCGTCCTCAGCCAACGGCGCCCGTAGCGCCACCACCAGCCGGTCCTGGCCCGGCGTACGAGCGATGGTGAAGCCGTGCGTCTGGGTTCGTCCCTCAACTGGGCAGGTCTCCAGGAACGCATCCGTGACGCCGCAGGTGAGGTGAAGCTCGGCGATGTCCACTGAGTACGCTGCCGTAGCCAACGGTAGGCAGGGTCCACCCCAGACGGAGGCGCGGATGGGGAAGGTCAGCTGGAACCGCCCAGACTCCAGTTCGGCGACGTGGGAGACCCGTACCGAAACCTGTGGACCGCGCAGCGCGGCCTGGCCCAGCTCCTGTCGGCCCAGCCCGGCGGCTCTGACCACCACTGTCACTGCATCGGTGTCGAGGCTGACCGACTCCGCTCCGAACCACCTCAGGTCAGCCCGGATATCGGAGTAGCCGCGAGAGGATCGCAGCCAGGCGACAGCGCCGTTCCGGGCCTCCACCCGGTGGTCGGCCGACGGCTCATCGGGCCAGGTGACCCGGTGCTTCGTGCCGCTCGCGTCAACGGCACGAAAGACCCAGACCTCGTTGGGCTCCGTGGCCGGCAAGGCGAGCTCGAAGTTGAGCCAGCCGTCAGCGTCGTCACGGAGCCTTCCTGCGACCTGGCCGGCCGAGGAGATAGCCACCACACTGACGACCGGCGGGGTGATCGGGTTGATCGCACGGATCCGGCCAGACAGCATCCGGTCCTCGCAGCAGCCGAGATCTGCGGCGCGCAGCCGATCCGGTCGGGCTTGGACGATGAAGCCGAGCTCCGGGTCCAGGATTGGTACGACCCGGACCGGGTCGAGTGGTTTGGTCAGCTCGCGGGCCCGCATCCGAAACATGCTCCCCGACCGGACCATTGAGCGGATCACCCCGCTGCGCTTGATCCCCTGGGCGGAAACATCGACCCGCAGCGACCAGCGTCGAGGACCGATCATCAGATCGGGCTGCGGTAGGGCATCCACGTCGATCCGCAGCAGGAACGCAGATGTGTCCA
>CADCUO010000074.1 GCA_902805915.1 uncultured Propionibacteriaceae bacterium
AAGTTGGCAGTGTCGGCGAAGTGGAAGGTGTAGCTCGCCACACCTTCGTCGTCGAGACTGACCACCGCAATCGAGGTGGCCTGGGACGAGCTGACAGCGAGGTCAAGCCGCACCCCGGCGTCGGCGATGTGGCCCCGCAGCTGATCCCCGAAGGCATCGCTGGAGATCCGTCCGAGGAAATGGCTGTCGGCTCCCAGCTTGCCGAGAGCGACCGCCGAATTCATCGGACCTCCGGCGGACAGCGCCAGCCAGGTGCTGCTGAAATGATCTTCGACCGAGTCGGCGGATCGGACCAGGTCGATGAGAGTCTCCCCGCACACCACAAAGCGCGTCATGCCTGGAAACCCTAGCCTCATTCGGCTGGCGTGACAGTCCCCCCTCACCCGGCCATCGGCCCCACCTTCGCACGCATCGACTCGACCAGGGAGTCCCAGGCTGTGGGCGGCAGTCCCCGCCGGTTGATGTCTGCCAACAACGCACCCATGGTGTACCCGGGGTCGAGGGCAGTGACCCGTTCCAGGCAGCACACCATGAGTGCCCCGTTGCCACTGATCCACGCCGCCATGCCGAGCAGGCACAAGGGCGCGCAGGCGAGCGGAGACATCGTCCGAGACACAACCTGCTGCCACAGGTCCACATGATCGGCTGCTCTCGTCCGCGACATCAAAGACCAGGCAACGTCTCGCACCTCCAGGTCCGCCACCAGCAACGCGAGTCGAGCGCGTTCCGCGTCGGCGAGGGAGCACGGATCAATGAGGAAGCTCTCGACGAAAGCAGCTGCCTCAGACCGACGCTGCCGTCGGGTGCAGCCGTTGAGCTCCGCTGTGACCCGTTCCACCACGTCCTGGAGGTGGGGCGCGTCAGTGGCGGCCGGGCCAGAGACAGACGCCTCGATCTCGGCCCGGCTGGAGCAGGCCGACAGGCCCGCGTACACCGCCTCAGCGGCCAGTCGGCCGGAGCCGGGGTCGTACGGGGTACCTTCGGTGGGACAGCAGCTCCCTGCGCAGACCAGGGACCACCATCGGGACCCATCGGCGTGGATAGCATCGACGACACCGAAGTCGGCGAGCCCACCGATGAGCTGCTGCAACACCTCCCGTACCGCGGGCCGGTCCGGGCTGAACGCGAACAACACCAGACCGGAGGCGTCGTTCGCCTCAGCTATCTCGAGAAAGCGCTGGACCAGCTCGGAGGAGACGGCCGGTGGCGGAAGGTCGACCCGCGCAGCCAGCGCGACCTGCCGGTCCCGAATGACCACCAGCACCACCGAGTCCGTCGGCTGGAAGCCGAGCAGATAGGGCACCAGCTCCAGCAGATCAGCTGGACCTGACGTCTTGAGCCGTACCGGCTGCGACAAAGTGTTGCTGGCGGGTCGGGCACGTCGAGCACGTTGGGTTGTCATGGTGGAAACCTGCGCACCCGCTGCACCGACCTGGCGCTCGCAGAGCCCTCCTGTGGACAGTGGTACGCCACTGTAGGGCCTGTGGAGGACCGCACCGTAGGCTGCATGCCCATGGCAGACCTCGACTTGATCTCTGTGCGCGGGTGGGAAGTTCTGCGGCTGAGCACCGACCAGGTCTGCGTCGACATCGTACCCGCGCTCGGCGGCACCATCGTTTCGCTTCGGCGTCGCTCAGACGACACTGAGCTGCTGTGGCAGACACCGTGGGGCCTGCGTCAGCGAGGTGCTCAGTCCCTGCCCGGAAACAGCGAAGAGATCATGATGGACAGCTTCGCCGGGGGATGGCAGAGCCTGTTCCCCAACGGTGGTGAGACATCACACGCCCATGGCGCAGAGTGGGGTGCCGACGGCGAAGCACGAGTTACACCGTTCGACTGGAAACACACCGGCCACTCGGTGATCATGACCACTCGACTGGTCCGGTCGCCTTTCCAGATCACCAAGATCATTTCCGTCCGAGGCGGACAGGTCGAGGTGGGCGAAACGGTACGTAACGTCGGAGGTGAACAGATCGAGACCATGTGGGGATCCCAGGTGATCTTCGGCCCTCCTCTGCTGAGCCCCGACACCGTGGTCGACGCCGCTGCGACTCTGGTCCATCCCGACCCGAGTGTCAGCGAGGACACCACCTACGACGACATCACCCCGTGGCCGCGGACAATGGGGCATGACTCCATGATCAACTTGCGGACGGTACCCGGAGCTGACTCGGGCCAGACCCGCCAGGCGTACCTCGGCGAGTTTTCCCGCCCACTGGTGCGGCTCAGCAACCCGGCCCTGGATCTGGCCGTCGAACTGGAGTGGGATCTGGCGGCGTGGCCCCATCTGTGGTACTCGCTGGAAGCCGGTCGGCAGTCTGGGTTTCCTTGGTTTCGCAAGGGTTACTTCCTCGCCCTCACTCCGTGCACCAGCTGGCCCGCGCACGGTTTGTACGACGCCCGCCAGATCTCCTCCTCGACGCTGTGGATAGAGCCTGGTGCGGAGATACCGACGCATCTGACCCTCACTGTGCGCTCGCTTGGCGGGACCGCGCCATGACGAAAACGGATGTGCCAGGTAATGCCCGCTGAAGCAGCGAACCGCGACGCGTCCTTACCCGCCGAAGAGCTGAAGATCGACGTCAGGGCCGTCGCCGAAGTCGGGGATCGGTAGCCGCTCACCATTCCTGTGTGCGGACTGCTGGGCGATGATGCCGGGCACGGTGAACCGGGCGGCCAGCCAGGCGTTCACCGGCGGCTGGGTCTTGTTCAGCACCGCCCGTACGAAGTCGTCAGCCAGGAAGTGATGCGCCCCTTCGTGTCCGTTGCGAGCACCCTCGAACTCCACCGGTAGTCGGCTACGGTCGTGCACCTTGGCGGTACCGGAAGCGAAGCTGTGCACTAAGGCAGGGTCCAGACCGGCGAGTTCTGGCGCGGATGTATCGACCTCACCGTCGTTGGTGTAGAAGAGCTCACTGATGTCCTCGATATGGTCGCGATCGCTCCACGCGGCACCGGTCGAGGTTTGTTCCATTACGGCATCCGTTCCGTAGAAGCGAAATCGCGACTCGAGCACTCCGGCCGGATGACCTACGCGGCGGAACTCGTTGGTTCGCATCACACCGCCGTCGGCGAGCTGGAAGTGCGCGCTCATGTTGGAGAAGTCGTTGTCGAACATGGAAACCTCCCGGTCGAACACGCCGTCACCACGGTCGTCCACCACACCAATACAGCTGACGCTGGTGGCATAGGACGGCACAGCACCGAGGACGCCACCGATTGCATGCGTGGGATACAGCATCGGTGGGTAGCTCGCGGTGCGCCTCCAATCCTCGCCGCCGCTGAACTGGTAGGCCGTGTAGAAGCCGTTGTCCATGTCGTGTACGTAATCGCCCTCAGAGTAGAAAACCCGACCGAAGGCCCCTTCGGCGATCTTTTGACGCGCATAGACGACCGCTGGGTTGTAGTAGCTGGTCTCCCCCATCATGTAGATCAAGCCGGTCTGCTGCACCTTGGCGATGATCTGTTCGATTTCCGCAACGCTGATGGCCATCGGCACTGCGGAGTAGACGTGCTTGCCCACGTCCAGCGCCCGCAGCACCATCTCCCCGTGGGTCCAGCGCTGCGTCATCACAGCGACAGCGTCGCAGTCAGAGTCCAACAGCTCCTCAGTGCTGTCGTACGTGGCCGGCAACCCGTACCGCTGTTGATGTTCCGCCGCGCGTTCCGGCACCAGGTCAGTGGCCACCACCTCGCTGACGTCTGGATGCAGCTGCCACAAACCAATGAAACTGCCCGCGAACTGCCCGGTTCCGATGACGCCGATCTTCATGAGTAGGTGTTCTCCTTCGCCCACGTGCTATCGGGGTAGTCGGGCGCAACGGCGCACCCTTTGGGTCCACTCTATCGATGTCGCATGAGCGCGAGCCAAGCAGCCGCGGCAACAGCCGGCGGCGGGCAACGACGGCAGGTTTCTCCACCGCGAGCGGAATGCCTCAGGTCAATTGTTTCCGCAAATGGGCTCAACTGCGTACCTGTGTGGGTAGGGTAGGGGATTAGCGAGACGTTAGGGGGACTCACTCCATTCACGAGTAGAGGGCGTCTCCGACGGAGGTGGGACCATGCATTCTGGCCGAGGCCCGTTTGAGGTCGTAGGCCGGGATGCAGAGATATCCCAGCTTCGGGCGGTGATCGAGAACACTGACACAGCCATGCCCGTGCTGCTCCTCACGGCTCCTCCTGGTCAGGGCCGGACCGCTGTGATCAACGCTGCCGCCGGCGCCTCGGCAGTCGACGCGATCAAGATGCCCGGTGTTCCTGGGCTGGCCACCCGGCCCTACGACGGCTTGGTCCATGCCTTCACCGCGGCCAGCGGGCAGCACCAGCTCGGGTCCCTGCTGCCCCAGCTGGTTGAGGTGTTGGCGATGGCGGGCGGGGAGCCGTCGCCGACCGTCGCGAGCGGCGTCCTGAGCGTGTTAAGCAGCAGGCCCAGGGCCGACCCGCTGGTGCTGCTGATCGATGACGTTGACTACTACGATCCGGCTTCTCAAGACCTGATCACCCTGCTGGCCCACCACGCCGAAAGCATTGGCATCCGCTGCCTCCTCAGCGCCGACGCCTCGGCTGATCTTGCCCATCTTCCTGGTCTTCAGCGGCTGGAGCTGCCCCCGCTCGACGTGCCGTCGGTCCGGCTGCTGATCGAGCACGACATCGACTCTCCGATCCCGTACCGGGTGGCCCGCCAGATCCACTACTGGTCCGGCGGCAATCCCCTCCTGGCACGCGATGTAGCAGATCGGCTGACCCAATGGCAGCTTGCGGGTGAACAGCCGATCGGGTCCGCATTGGAGCCCTCTCCGGCCGTGCTTCTCCGACTGGCGACGTCGGTTCGGACCTTGGCCCCCGAGCAGATCGACATGCTGGCTCTGCTGTCGCAGTGCGACTCTCTTCCTAACCCGCTGGAGCATGGTGGATCCACCGGCTGTGCCGAGGTCGCGGAGCAGCTGGTGAGCATGGGCAAGCTGGTGGTCTTCCACGACGCTGTCGCTCCGACCCACCGCTCGGAAGCGCTGGCGGCCTGGGC
>CADCUO010000075.1 GCA_902805915.1 uncultured Propionibacteriaceae bacterium
AGCTGCGGCAAGTGTGGACAGGGAAGCCAGGACTACGGTGGGCCACCCCCAGCCCTCAGCGAGGTCGACGGCTCGCTTGAGGGCCGGAATGGCAGCCTCAGGGTCGGTGGCGGAGACGAGTCGGGCTTCGGCCAGCCGCAGGCCGGCCAGGGCCGCGGCGGCACCGGGTCCCCAGGCCTGTTCCGCCGCCGCTGCCAGGTCTCGGACCTCGTGTGCGACGCGGCTCGCGCCTGCGAGGTCCTCGGCTTCGACCAGGACCAGGGCCAGCTGTCCCGCCGACTGCAGCGCAAGCAGCGACGGCAGCCTTTGGCGGAGCGGGGATCGCCAGCACTCCTTCAGCAACTCAAGCCCCTCCGGCAGCCGGCCGACGCTCAGCAGAGCACTACCGAGGACTTGGCGGGCGAGAAGGTGGCCGTACCGCGTCGGGTCGTCCTCGAGCTCCGCCGCGCGAGTGGCATAACGAAGGGCACCCTCGGAGTCCCCGGCGGCAGGAAACGTCGCCCAGATGGTGTCCGCCTGCCCCCGCAGGGTTTGCCAACCGGGAAGTGGCTCGGTGGTGGCTTCTATCAGCGGGTCGGCTGCCGCCAGCCAGTGGGCACAGCGGTCGTAATGCCCGCTTTCCCCCGCAGCAACCGCCAGGACGACATACAGCCGAGGATCGGTGACGGACGTGGCCAGCCGCTCGCCCAGGTGCAGCAGCGTGGCAGTTGACCCGCGGTCCATGAACCACCTGTCCGCGGTGAGGATGAGCTGCACAGCGCCAGCAATGTCGCCGGCCGACTCCCGGAGCTCGATCGCCTCTTCCAAGCGGCCTTCGCGGAGGAACCAGTCGGCGGCACGACTCAGCAGGGCTGGAGCCTCTTTTGGCGCCTCCTTGTCCAGCAGGCGACGCAGCACGTCCCGGAAGAGTCGGTGGCAGCGATACCAACCACCACCGAGCGAGGAGAGGAAGACGCCGGCCTGGTGGAGCTGGACCAGCACGTCGCCTGCGTCGTCGGTGCCCAACACGGCATCGCACAGCGGACCCGACAGCCGCTCCAGCACCGAGCACCTGACCAAGAGGTTCCGTTGTTCCTCACCAAGTCCGGGCAGGACCTCGGCGGTGAAGTAGTCGAGGATGTGCCGCCGGTCGCCGCCCAGCTCCGCGGCCGTGCCGTCGAGGTCACCGGACTCACGCAGGGTGAGCGCGGCGAGCTGGAGCCCGGCCGGCCAGCCCTCCGTCCGCTCGACCACTGAGTCAGTGTTGGCCGGCAGCCTGCGCAGCCCGCTGACTCCGCTGACCAGGTCCAGGCCTTCGGCGGTGGTGCATCTCAGCTCAGCGGCCCGGATCTCGTTCAGCTCCCCGCGAGCCCGCATGCGGGCCAGCGGCAGCGGTGGGTCAGCCCGGCCGGAGATCACCAGGTGCATGGCCGGCGGCAGGTAGGACAGCAGGAACTCGACGTTCTGATGGATCATCGGGTGGGTCAGGACGTGGTAGTCGTCGAGGACCAGCACGTTCCTGTGCGCTGAGGCCGTCAACGCGTTGAGCAGTGCAGCCAGAGCAACGCCGATGGGGTCCATGCCGGGCGCCTGCAGCGCGGCGAGTGAATCGCGGGTCAGGTCTGGTGCCACCTGCTCGAGTGCTGACAAGGCGTACGTCCAGAACCGGACAGGTTCGTCGTCAGCCTCGTCGATCGAGAGCCAGGCGGTCCTGCCACGCCATTCCTCGCTCCCGGCCCAGGCGGCGAGCATGGTGGTCTTTCCCCAGCCCGCCGGGGCCACCACTGTGGTCAGCCGTACGTGTGCGGCAGCCGTCAGGCGATCCTCGAGCCGCGACCGAGCGACTGTGGTGGGCGGAAGCCGCGGCACAAGCATCTTCGCCCGCAGCATCGGCCGGGAACTGCCGACCCGCATCCTTCCCCCTCCATGCGTCGACGCTGTCCGCCGTGGCTGCTGCCCAGGGAGAGACCTCAACCACAGCACCTACCGGCGCCCGATGTGACTGCTGCGCCCCCTCTGGTCAACCTCGTGCTCAGACGCTACCCGGCCACCCCGGGTGAATCTGCCGGCGGGGTGGTGCAGCACCACCCCGTTGAGCTCCATGCTCCGGTCGTGACTAGACGAGAGCTAGAGAAAGGACAACTCATGGCAACGGGAGACCTTCCCACCGAGACGACGGTTTGCATCGCCGGATGTGGACCAGCGGGGGCGATGTTGGGCCTGATGCTGGCTCGGGCCGGCGTGGAGGTCGTCGTTTTGGAGCAGTATCCGGACTTCTTCCGCGATTTCCGGGGCGACACCATTCATGCCTCCACGCTGCAGGTTCTGGAGGAGCTGGGCCTGCTGGAGGGTTTCGAGCAGCTGCCGCAGCAACGCACCACGTCGATCACCATGATGACCGACGAGGGAACCTTGACCTTGGGCGACTTCAGCCGGTTACCAGGGCGTTTCCAGGCCCTGTCGATGGTGCCGCAGTGGGACTTCCTCAACTTCATCACAGCCGAGGCCGAACGGTATCCGTCGTTCACCCTGCGCCGGCTCGTTGAGGTGACTGGTCTGATCGAGGAGGACGGCGCGGTGCGCGGTGTCCATTACCGCGGCCGTGGTGAGCACGGCGACGAGGGGGAGCTTCGCGCGCTCCTCACCGTGGCCGCTGACGGGCGGCACTCGACGGTGCGGCGGGCGTCGGGTCTGCCCATTGTCGAGTTCGGTGCGCCGATGGACGTGCTCTGGTATCGCATCGCCAAGCAGAATGGGGATCCAGACGGTTCCTTTGCTCGGCTCACTTCTGGTCGCTTCTTGCCGATGATCGACCGCGGCACCTATTGGCAGGGCGCCTACACCATGCCGAAGGGCACCTTCGCCGAGATGAAGGCGCGCGGGATTGAGTCCTTGCGAGACGACCTGCAGCGTGCGATGCCATTCCTCGCTGGGCGGCTGGAAACCGCGCTGCGCTCCTGGAACGACACCGGTTTCCTTGAGGTCAGGGTCAACCGGCTGCGCCGCTGGCATCGGCCGGGGCTGCTCTGCATCGGGGACGCGGCACATGCGATGTCGCCGGTGGCCGGGGTCGGGATCAACCTCGCGATCCAGGATGCGGTCGCGACCGCCAACCTGCTGGCCGAACCCCTTCTGGAGGGCTTGGTGACCGAGCGGGACCTGGCCCGGGTGCAGCACCGCCGGTCCTTGCCGACCCGGGTCACCCAGCGGATCCAGCTGAACGTGCAACGGCAGCTGATCCCTGCAACCCTCGAGATCACTAGCACTACCACTGTGCCGCCAGCCCTCCGCGTGCTGACGCGGATCGGTCCGGTCCGCCGCCTGTTCTCCAGGTTTATGGCCATCGGCATCCGCAACGAGCACGTACGCCCCATGCGCAGTGCCGGCCTGTCGCGGCGAGGTGACGCCCCAGTTGTCGACCAGTCGAACCACCTTCGAACTGAGGCCCGGTGACCCAGAAATAGGTCGCAAAGGGTCGAAGAAGAAAGGACCATTTCCATGCGTGTACTTGTCGTTGGCGGCACCGGAGGTCTCGGTCGTTTGGTGGTTCAGGAGCTGGCAAAGCGCGACAACGAGGTCCGCGTGCTGTCCCGTCAGCCCAAGCAGAGCACCCGCCCCGCGTCGAGCGTCGAGCTGGTGAGCGGTGACGTGTCCACCGGTGAGGGCGTTGCTGCCGCGGTGTCCGGCGTGGAGGCTGTGGTCGACGCCGTCAACGCGGCCCGTCAGGCCGAGTCGGTGATGGTTGCCGGCACCCGCCGGCTGTTGGACGCGGCAGCGGCTGCGGGTGTGTCTCACGTCGTCGAGATCGGCATCGTCGGTGCGGAGTCGATCGCGCCGCTGGTGCCGTACTACCGGGTGAAGCTTGCTCAGGAGCAGGTAGTGCAGGCGGGGGGAGTGCCGTGGTCGCTGCTGCGTGCCACCCAATTCCACGATTTCCTCGCCGCGATGGTGTCCGGACTGGCACGGCTTCCGGTGCTCATCGCCCCGGGCATCCGGTTCCAGCCGGTCGACCGGGGGGAGGTTGCGGTGGCGATGGCTGACGCCGTGGAAGCCGGACCCGGCGGGCGGCTTCCCGACTTCGCCGGTCCGCAAGCCCTTCAACTTGTCGACTTCGCACGGGGCTGGCTGCAGGCGCAGGACCGACACCAACCCGCGGTAGCCATTCCGCTACCCACGAAGTACGGTCGCCGGCTAGGCGAAGGCGCGTTGTGCAACCTCAACCGAGCGGTCGGCCGACTGACTTTCTCGGACTGGGCCGCACGTCACCTGCGCGGTGATGCGCATGTCTG
>CADCUO010000076.1 GCA_902805915.1 uncultured Propionibacteriaceae bacterium
GTCACAGCCCCAACCACGGTGGCGTCCTACTGCCCGACGCCCTCCGCTGGCTGTGGCGGCCCGCGAGCGAAGTCTCAGCATCCTGAGATCGAAGGGGTAGGAGTGGCGCAAACCCTCCCTCAGGGAATGCCAGTCATCGGCTGCCGCTACCAGAGGAGCGTAAATCTCATGCAGATTGTTCTCCCTGGTGGCGCACCCGGTGTTGGCAAATCCACAACGGCTCGCGAGCTTCTGCGCTTCGCGGCATCCGGATCGGTGTTCGTGCAGTGGGTCGAGGTAGACGCTCTCTGGGCTCATCAGCCCTGGCGGATGGATAAGGTGACGGTGGAGATGCTGCATGCGAACCTCACAGCCGTGATGTCCAACGCGGCAGCTGCGGCGGTGGACGTTCTGATCGTCACCTGGGTGTTCCAGAACACCGCGATGCAAGACCTGCTGCGACGACTCGCACCGGAGGGCTCGCACATCTCAACGGTGCAGCTGCGCCTCAGTGAAGCGTCTTGGCGGCATCGGTTCACCGCGGATGTAGATCGACCAAGCATCGACCAGTTCTTTGAAGACCGATACAGACAGGCACAGACAACCGACGCCGATCATGTGATCGACGTCGACGGAGTCGCATCCAACGAGATCGCTACCGCAGTCAGCAGCGCGATTGCTCTACTGCCGTAGGACGACCGGTCCGCGGTACTCGTCTACGACCTGGATTAGGCCCACGATGTGGTGGTCAAACTGACGAGCTCCTCGACCGGGATCTAGCTAAGCTCGTCCGGACCAGTTGGTCGCCACAGTGTCACCGTCTCTTGTGCCATGTCCGAAGTCTGCTCTCTCACAGTGATCATGACCGGAGCCTCCACCGGACGACCGGCTTGCGGCGCTGGTCGTACGAGTTAGGAGTCCCGGTTGACCTGGCCTGGACGCGGTCAGTGGGCGCCGTCATAGGAATCTGCGAGGCTCCTGCTATGAGTCGATCGCCCAACCAGCTTGCGTCCGACCCGGTTATCTTGTCGGTTCCCGTTCCAGGCCCGTGTCGGGTGCAGAACAGCCCGGCCAAGTGGGTGCCGAGCCACGGCACCGATGCGTTCGGGTCATCCCACGCGATCGACCTCGTTCCGGTGGACGAGCGGGGAAGATCTGCGTCCCCGTACGCGGCGAGGGCTCGTCACCGCCGAGCCGCCGGAGATCTTCGTCGGGTTCGGACGTCCGATCCTGTCTCCTGCCGCCCGCAGGTTTGTTCACGCACGACGGCGAGCCCGACCATGAGGCCCGCCGCTCCCGGCTTGCCCTGGTGCCGTACATGCTGGGACAGGCGCGACGAGCCCGACGTGGAGCTCCTGGTATGGCCGGCAACCACGTGGTGATCGCCATTGGCTCCGACGGTCCGTTCGTGCTGCTGGCGCACCTGCAACGCGGCAGCGTGCGAGTGCAGCCGGGGGCAGCCGGTGAGCCCAGGCGTTCCGGTCGCGCTGTGTGGGAACTCCGGCAACAGCACCGAGCCCCACCTCCACCTGCGGGTGATCGACTTCATGGACTGGACCCGTGCCCGCGGAGTACCGTTCGCATTCCGCCGACGAGACGGATCTACCTGGGTCCCTGCGAACTCCCAGATTGTCAACAGCTAGGTTTCCGTGCCCTGTAACGATAAGTGGGCGTCCGGCAGATCTGCCGGACGCCCACTGACACCAATCACTTCAGCACCCATGGTGGGTGGTCAAGATCAGGCTGCTTCGAGCTCCACGTCGACTTCGGACACGTTGCCACAGGCGGCGACTACGCGGCGGTCCGCCTGGGCGCCGGGCGCCAGGGTACGCAGCGTCCACGATCCGTCGCCGGCGAAGAAGCGGAAATGCCCGGTTGTCGAGGTCGGCACCTCGGCGGTGAACTCGCCACCTGAGTCGAGCAGTCGCACGTACGCGCCCGCGACCGGTGAACCGCCGCGCAGCACCCGGCCCTGAATGACAGCTTCCTTGGTGACGTCGATACCTGCGACGCTGAGGCCGCCCTGAGTTGCTCCGCACATAGTGTTCTCCTTCGATTCAGGTAGTCAGAGGGTTCCGGGCTCGTCGCCCACAGCAACCGGAACACCCACGAGCGAGCCGTACTCGGTCCAAGAGCCGTCATAGTTCTTCACGTTCTTCTGTCCCAGCAGCTCCTGCAGCACGAACCAGGTGTGCGCGCTGCGCTCACCGATGCGGCAGTAGGCGATGATGTCGCCGTCCCAGTCGACGCCCGCCTCGCTGTAGATCTTCTTCAGCTCCTCGTCCGACTTGAACGTGCCGTCGTCGTTGGCTGCCTTGCTCCACGGGACGTTCACCGCTGTGGGGATGTGACCCCCGCGCTGCGACTGCTCCTGGGGCAGGTGGGCCGGGGCCAGCAGGCGACCCGCGAACTCGTCGGGGCTACGGACGTCGACGAGGCTCTTCTGGCCGATGGATGCGACCACCTCGTCGCGGAAGGCACGGATGTTGAGGTTGGGCTCAGAGGCGGTGTAGCTGGTCGCCGGCCGGGTTACGGTCTCGGTGCTCAGCTCACGGGCGTCGAGCTCCCACTTCTTGCGTCCACCGTCCAGGAGCCGGACATCGTTGTGACCGTAGAGCTTGAAGTACCAGTACGCGTAGGCGGCGAACCAGTTGTTGTTGCCGCCATACAGCACCACGGTGTTGTCGTTGCTCACGCCCTTCTCGGACAGCAGCTTTTCGAACTGTTCCTTGTTGACGAAGTCGCGGCGGATCGGGTCCTGGAGGTCGGTCTTCCAGTCCAGCTTGATAGCGCCGGCGATGTGACCGCCGTCGTAGGCGGTGGTGTCCTCGTCGACCTCGATAAGGACGACATTGTCGTCGGAGGCGTGTTCGGCCACCCAGTCGGCATCGACGAGTACTTCTTGCCTGCTCATGATCGGTTGTCTCCTGATGGTGTGGTGATGGGCTCTAGATGTGTGTCTGTCGATAGTTCAGACCTGCCGCACTGGGCAGTGCCTTACGAGACGTCGTACTGCCCGATGTACCAGGCAGGATCAGCGAACGACGCCTCTACAGCATTCGGGTCGGCAACAGACAACACAGCGACGAGCGCATCCGGCCATGGTCGACGGCCATGCGGCGGGTGAGCGGAGTCGCCCACGGATTCGTCGCGGTCACGACTGTCACAGTACGGGCTGCACCGCGCCCCCCAAAGGCGACGTATCACTATCTGGTATGGCAATCCACCATGCGAGACAGACTAGTCGCTCCCACCTGCAAACGGCGGCAAGATCTCGACCTTCACCACTCCTTGGACTGTGCGACCGAGCTGAGCTCCATGCACGGCGACACCGTCGATAAGGACGGCGCTCACGC
Organism: uncultured Propionibacteriaceae bacterium; assembly: GCA_902805915.1. Lineage (GTDB taxonomy): Bacteria > Actinomycetota > Actinomycetes > Propionibacteriales > Propionibacteriaceae > Microlunatus. The sequence continues at coordinate 3,336 of CADCUO010000076.1, forward strand.
TCAGCACGCGATCAAAGTGCGCATCTCCGCGGTTGGACCGGGCGATGGACAACGCCTCCTCCACCGAACCCGCCACGATTTCCTCGGTCGGTACGCCTGCCGCTGCCTTAGCCCCAGCCCAATAATGGATGGATATGGTCGCCATTGAGATAGTCTCAGGCATGCAGGGGGGCCCGGGCTACCAAGCCTTTGGGCCCCGATGTGTTTCCGCCACCGTTGCCCAGACTTCATCTCACCGATGCCAAGGAGACAGTAATGGCCACCTTGTTGCTGTTGACCAATGACATGCACGCCTCGGCGGAGATACTCCCCGCCTTGGAGCTGCTCCCGCACCAGGTCAAGGTCGCCCAGGCTGAGGCCACCGCCCTCCTCGACGCACCTGTGGCCGACGTGATCCTGCTGGACGCCCGACGCGACCTGGTGGGTGCGCGGTCACTGTGCCGCCTGATCGAGACCACGGGCAAAGAGGCTCCGCTGCTGGTCATCATCAGCGAGGGCGGGCTGGCCGCGCTGTCGGCTGACTGGGGGTTCGACGACCTCCTGCTGTCCAGCGCCGGTCCGGCGGAGGTCGAGGTACGCATTCGGCTGGCGATGGCTCCCGTGGTGTCCTCCGGCGTCGACCCGGTGATCCAGACCGGCAACATCACCATCGACGAGGCTGGTTACTCGGCCAAGCTCAACGGTCAGCAGCTGGATCTCACCTATACCGAGTTTGAGCTCCTGAAGTACCTGGCGCAGCATCCGGGACGGGTCTTCAGCCGCCAGCAGCTGCTCAGCGACGTCTGGGGCTACGACTACTACGGCGGCACCCGCACCGTCGATGTGCACGTACGGCGGCTACGCGCCAAGCTCGGACCGGAGTATGAGTCCGTCATCGGCACGGTCCGCAATGTCGGCTACCGGTTCGTGACCCAGTCCTTCGATGAAGGGTCACGGGTCAGCTCCTGAGCGCGGAAGGTCGCTGTCAGTGACCGAGTCTGGCGCGCCTCTCGCGATCAGTGAGCCGGCGGATGTGGGCCGGCAGCGTCCCAGGCGGACCACTCTCTCGCAGGTACTGCACCGCCGCGGTGACCTGCGCGGCCAACATCAGTATCAGGGTCAGGGTCAAGGCGACCGCAGCAGTGGCAGTCAAGCCTGCGTCGACGACGGCAGCGATCGCTGACCACAGGGCCACCAGTACCACCAGGTACGACACCAGATGCACAATCCAGGACACCCGCATGAAGGGCTCCAGCCGCAGATCAGCACGGCCGCTCCACTCCGTCATCCCTCGCAGCCAGCAGAAGTGCTGGAAGCTGCAGATGGCCATCAGCAGAGCGCTACACACCAACGTCGCCACCGCCCAGCCGAACCCGTCGCTGGTCCCGTAGTCGGGGTAGCGGACAACCCCTACGACAGCGGCCACCAGGGCCAGCAGCGCTACCGCGTTGCCGATCTGGGTCATCCTCAGATGAGGCTTCATCCGCGCCACCAAAGCCGGTTGAGCGCGGACGCCGTACTCCCCGATCTGGTCCGGTTCGTACTCCTCGTCGCGCATCACAATCCTCCAGTTGAATGGACTTCGACCCAGCATAGGCCGGTACCGTGTGGCCATGACGGAGCGCCCGACGATCGACCAGACCAGCACCGTGAGCCCACGTCAGGCCGCTCAGATCCAAGAACTGGTTCGAAAAGCGGCAGCCACCGACGGCTACGCCGCTCTCAATGAAGCGGCGACGCTGGCGCTCCGGTACGACGAGCCGGCCACCATCCACCTGCTTGCCTGCTGCGGCTCTGAGCTGGTCGGCTACGCCCAGGTGTCCAACACCGCTGGCAACAGCACCGGCGTACTGGTGGTGAGCCCATCGGCGCGCCGTCGCGGCGTCGGCTCCGCACTGCTGACCCAGCTGCTCGAGAATGCCCGTACGCCGTTGTGGATCTGGGCCATGCACGACACTGTTGCCGCCGCCAAGCTTGCGGAGAAGTTCGGGCTGGTTCGTGCCCGCGAGCTGTTGATCATGACGAGAACGTTGGCGGGCAGTCCGGTGCCGGCTCCCGACATCCCTGCTCAGGTGAGGATCCGTCCGTTTCGAGTGGGTTCTGACGAGTCGGCCTGGCTCCAGGTCAACGCGCGCGCCTTCGCCTCTCACCCGGAGCAGGGGGCGATCACGCGCATCGACCTGGAGGAGCGGATGGCCGAGCCCTGGTTCGACCCGGCGGGCTTCTTCCTCGCCGAGGCAGACGGCCGCGTGGGCGGGTTTCACTGGACCAAGCAGCACGCCGACCACCGCGGCGAGGTCTACGTACTCGGTGTGGACCCCGACGCAGCGGGCGGCGGGCTGGGCACGGCGCTGCTGCGTACCGGACTGCGACATCTGGCCGACATGGGCAACACCGAGGTCCAGCTCTATGTCGAGGGTGATCAGAAGCGTGTCATCGGACTGTACGCCGACCATGGCTTCACGGTGACCAGCCGTGATGTCATGTACGCCCAGCCGGTACGGGACACACCCGAGCCGCGACTACGATTCAAACCCATGGATGTGCAGGAGAACTGATGGACGCAGCCCAGCCCCTTGCGACTCTCACGGAGGCGCGCCCCGAGCTACCGGCCGAAGCCGTCCTGCCCGATGAGTTGCCGGCCGACCGGTTCCTGGACCGGGAGCTGTCCTGGCTTGCGTTCAACAACCGGGTGCTGGACCTGGCGAAGGACAAGGTCCGGGTGCCGCTGCTGGAGCGGGCCAAGTTCCTCGCCATCTTCGCCAGCAACCTGGACGAGTTCTTCATGGTCCGCGTGGCCGGCCTCAAGCGCCGGATTGCGGCCGGCGTTGCCGTACCCAGTGTCAGCGGGCTGATGCCGCGCGAGGTGCACACCGCCATCTTGAAGCGGGCGCGGGAGCTGGTCGCGGACCAGGCCCGGGTGTTCACCGAGGAGATCCGACCCGAGCTCGCCGCAGAGGGCATCGAGATCCTCAAGTGGCCTGAGCTGACCGCCGGCGAGAAGGATCGCATGCGTGAGCTGTTCGCGGAGCGAATCTTCCCGGTACTGACGCCGCTGGCGGTGGACCCCTCCCACCCCTTTCCCTACATTTCCGGTCTCTCGATCAACCTCGCCGTGCTGGTCAAGAACCCAGAGACCGGAGTGCGGCAGTTCGCACGGGTCAAGGTGCCGACAGTCCTGCCCAGATTCCTGTCGCTGTCAGAGGGCAGGTTCGTCGCCTTGGAGGACGTCATTGCCCGCCACCTGGACCAGCTGTTCAGCGGCATGCAGGTGGTCGGCCATCACACGTTCCGGGTGACCCGGAACGAGGATGTCGAGGTCGAGGAGGACGACGCCGAGAACCTGCTGCTGGCACTGGAGAAGGAGCTGCTGCGGCGCAAGGTCGGCCGACCCCCGGTACGGCTGGAGGTCGAGGAGGACATCGACCCGAAGATGCTGGAGCTGCTGATCGGGGAGCTGGACATCAGCCCCAAGGAGGTGTTCCTGGTCCCCGGTCCGCTTGATCTGCGAGGGCTGTTCTCGCTCGCCGACATCGACCGAGCCGAGCTGAAGTACCCGGCCTTTCTGCCCTCGACACACCCACACCTGGCCGAGGTGGAGACCGCGCAGCCGGCCGACATGTTCGCAGCGCTGAGGTCCCGGGACGTGTTGCTGCACCACCCGTACGACTCCTTCGCCACCAGCGTGCAGCGGTTCATCGAGCAGGCCGCCGACGACCCGCAGGTGCTGGCCATCAAGCAGACGCTGTATCGGACCTCAGGTGACTCACCGATCATCGACGCCCTGATCGAGGCCGCGGAGGCCGGCAAGCAGGTGCTGGCCCTGGTCGAGATCAAGGCCCGCTTCGACGAGCAGGCCAACATCGCCTGGGCGCGCCGGCTGGAGCAGCACGGCTGCCACGTGGTCTACGGGGTGGTCGGGCTCAAGACCCACTGCAAGCTGTCGCTGGTGGTCCGCGACGAGCCCGACGGCCTGCGTCGCTACGCCCACGTGGGAACCGGTAACTACAACCCGAAGACGGCCCGGCTGTACGAGGACATCGGGCTGCTGACCGCGAACCCAATCATCACCGAGGACATCGGCCGGCTGTTAAACCACCTGTCCGGGATGTCGCAGGAGACGTCGTACCGCCGGCTGCTGGTGGCACCCCACGGCATCCGGATCGGCCTGATCGACCGGATCAACAACGAGATCGCCAACTGCGAGGACGGAAAGCAGGCCGGCATCAAGATCAAGGTGAATTCCCTGGTCGACGAAGCAGTAAGCGACGCGCTCTACCGCGCCTCGAAGGCGGGGGTGCCGATTGATCTCTGGGTTCGCGGCATCTGCACCATCCGGCCGGGCGTCCCCGGTCTGAGCGAGAACATCAGGGTGCGCAGCATCTTGGGCCGCTTCCTCGAGCACAGCCGGTTCTTCTGGTTCGCCAACGCAGGACAGCCCTCGGTAGGGATCGGGTCGGCAGACCTGATGCACCGCAACCTGGACCGCCGGGTGGAGGTGCTGGCCTCGATCACCCACCCGGCTCACATCACCGAGATCAGCGAGCTCTTCGACATCGCCTTCGACCCCGGCACTGCCGCCTGGCAGCTCGATGCGCAGGGGACCTGGAAGCCGGTGACCGTCGATAGCGCGGGCCGACCGCTCACCGATATGCAGGACCTCCTCATCAACGCCAAGAGCCGGCGCCGGGCGAAATGAGCTGTCGAGCGACGGCTCGGCACCAGCGCCGTCACAGCGCATGAAGCTGATCCTGGCCGGCGGTGCCGTGGTTACCCGCGAGCACCCGACCCGGGGCACCGAGGTGGTCATCGTGCATCGCAAGCGCTACGACGACTGGAGCCTGCCCAAAGGCAAGACCCGTGGCGGGGAGTCGATCCCGGCGGCGACCGTCCGGGAGGTATGGGAGGAGACTGGCGTCAAGATCCGCCTCGGGAACCCACTGGACACGATCCGCTACCAGACGCCCAAGGGCGACAAGCGGGTCGACTACTGGTGCGGCACGGTCCTTGACACTGTCCGCCGCGCCCCTGACTCAGAGGTCGATGTGGTCGCCTGGCTGCCGCTGCGCGCTGCCATGAGCCGACTGACGTACGCCCACGACCACTTCCTGCTGAACCAGTTTCGCGAGCAGCCGCCGACGACGCCGCTGCTCATCGTCCGGCACGGAAAGGCGATGGACCGCAGGGACTGGTCGAAGAACGACTCGCTGCGGCCTCTGGTCACCCGCGGCCGACGTCAGGCCAAGCTCCTGGTGCCGATGCTGGGCGCTTTCGGCGTCAGCGCGCTGATCAGCTCCACCTCAACCCGGTGCGTCACCACGCTCGCCCCGTACGCCGAGGAGCACGGCCTACCCATCGACCGCTACAGCAAGCTGAGCGAGGAAGAGGGAAGCGGGGACGGCCGGGGCGTCCGCAAGGTGGTCGCAGCCATCCGTGACCGAGCCCTCGGCACCGGTCAGCCACTGGCCATCTGCATCCATCGCCCGGTGCTGCCGCACATCTTGGATGCGCTCGGCGTGGTGCCGATGGACCTGGTCACCGGCGAGTTCGTGGTGGCGCATCTCACCGCCAGCGGCGAGGTCCACGGGATCGAACGGCACCGACCAGACGCCTGACCCACCCGTACGCGCATGGTTCATCTTCTGTTCACGTTGCAGGGCCCAACCGGTTACGTGCGTTGCGTAGGTTTTCGACCAAGGCGGGGGCGTCTGGTCCTCGACAGGCGGGCAATGTTGCCTCCGTACATCCGGGGCTTGCGCCCCTCAAGCCTTTGAAGGACACGCATGAGCATGAACCGTCGAGCAGCCTCGCGTTTGTCGAGTGTTGCCGCAGTACTTGCGATCGGCACGCTGGGCCTCACCGCCTGCGGCTCCGATCCCGTCACCGCCGGCGCTGAGCCAGGTGCAGCTGGTGGCTCCGGCTCAGCCGGTGGCTCCGCCAGCGCCTCCGACCTCACCTGCGCCGAGGGCAAGCTGACCGCTGAGGGCTCCAGCGCCCAGGCGAACGCCATCAGCGAGGTCATCTCCCAGTACAACGCCGAGTGCGGCGACAAAGCGTCCATCGAGTACAACCCGACCGGCTCCGGCGCCGGCATCAAGTCGTTCTACAACGGCCTGGTGGACTTCGCCGGCTCCGACTCAGCGCTGAAGAGCGAGGAGAAGGACGGCGTGGTGGAGACCGAGAAGGCCGAGCAGCGCTGCGAGGGCAACCCGGCGTGGAACCTGCCCATGGTGGTCGGGCCGATCGCGTTCGCGTACAACGTCGACGGTGTCGACAAGCTGGTGCTCAACGCCGAGGTCCTGTCCCAGATCTTCAACGGTGAGATCAAGACCTGGAACGACCCGAAGATCGCCAAGCTGAACTCCGGCGTCACCCTGCCGAGTGAGAACATCACCGTCTTCTTCCGCTCAGATGAGTCCGGCACCACCGAGAACGTCACCAAATTCCTGGCGGCAGCCGGTGAGGGCGCCTGGACGGACGAGCCAGGAAAGAGCTGGACCGGAACCGGGGAGGGCAAGAACAAGTCCTCTGGTGTGGCGGAGGGTGTCACCAACACCAAGAACTCCATCTCCTACATGGAGTGGAGCTACGCCAGCGACAACTCCCTCAAGATCGCCCAGCTGGACAACGGCGCGGGGCCGGTCGAGCTGACCGGGCAGGCTGTCGCCAAGGCAGTCTCCGAGGCAGAGATCAAGGGCTCCGGCAACGACCTCACGCTCGAGGTCAAGTACGCCGGCACCGCAGAGGGCGCCTACCCGGCTCTCCTGGTGACCTACGAGATCGTCTGCAGCAAGGGCCTCGAGGCTGACAAGACAGCAATCGTCAAGGACTTCCTCTCCTTCTTCGCCAGCGCCGACACACAGGCGGGCCTGGAGGAGCTGGGATACGCCCCCCTGCCAGACGAACTGCGCAGCAAGGTGGAGACTGCAGTCAAGGCCATCCAGTAACCCATCTGTCCCGATTCACAGTGCCAGAATGGCCTTCCCGCCGACGACCGGCGGGAAGGCCATTGCACAGTCAGGAAGCGCGATGTCTGTCACCAGAACCGGCAACACCGAGGCGCTAGACCCGGAACAGTCGCCGTTGGAGCAGCATGGGGACGTGTCCACCCCCATGCCCAAGCTCCAGGTGCGGTCCCGACCTACGGTGGCGACGGGGACCAGCGAACCCAGGACTGGGGTGCGACTGGCCAAGATCCGCCGGACAGGTGACCGCGTCTTCTTCGGGATGTCCACCGGGTCGGGCGTGCTGATCGTGCTCCTGGTCGTCTTCGTCGGCGTGTTCCTGCTGGCTCTAGCCCTGCCCAGCCTGCTGGCGAACCAGGCGAACTTCCTGACCTCCCGGGAATGGACGGTGTCTGGTTCGGAGCTTCGCTTCGGGATAGCCGGTCTGCTGTGGACCACTGTGCTCTCCTCGGTCGTTGCGATGGCCATCGCCGTCCCGATCGCCATCGGCGTCGCCTTGTTCATCACCCAGTACGCCCCCCGCCGCGTCGCCGGGCCGCTGGCTTTCACGGTCGACCTGCTCGCGGCTGTCCCCTCGATCATCTTCGGTCTGTGGGGGATCGCCGTGCTGGGGCCCCTGCTGGTGCCGACCTCGGACTGGCTGAGCAGCCGGCTCGGCTTCATCCCGATCTTTGCGCCGGGCATCCGTTCCCCAGGCACGGTGTTCGTGGTCTCGGTAGTGCTTGCGATCATGATCCTGCCGATCGTCACCGCGATCTCCCGCGACGTGTTCACCCAGACGCCTCGCGACCACGTGGAGGCGGCGTTGTCCTTGGGCGCCACCCGGTGGGAGATGATCCGCACCGCGGTACTGCCGTACGGTCGCTCCGGGGTCATCAGCGCGTCCATGCTCGGCCTTGGTCGTGCGCTCGGGGAGACGGTGGCGGTGATGATCATCTTGTCCAAGCCGGCCGACAACTCAGGCTTCGCACCCTCGCTGTTCGCCGGCGGTGAGACCTTCGCCAGCAAGATCGCAAACAACGCGGCTGAGTTCGACACCCCCTCCAAGACCGGAGCGTTCATCGCCTCCGGCCTGGTGCTGTTCATCGTGACCTTCGCCGTGAACGCCGTGGCCAGAATCATCTCGGATCGGGGGCACGCGAGGTCATGAGCGCATCCTCCACAGGTAACCCAACCCGCAGCGCCGTCAGCTATCGCATCGAAGGGGTTCGGCCATGAGCGTCACCAGTACCGACCAGGTCACCTTCACCCGACCCAGCGGTGCGCGCGCCGTCAAGAACTCCCTCGCCACCGTGTGCGTGTCGCTGGCTGCAGTGCTGGCCATCATCCCGCTGGTGTCAATCCTCTACTCGGTGATCAGCAAGGGCTTCTCCTTGATCGTCAGCTCTGGCTGGTGGACCCTGAGCCAACGGGGCATCACTCCCCGGCGCGAGGGTGGCGGCATCTACCACGCCGTCGTCGGCACCGTGGAGATCGCGCTCATCTGTGCCCTCATAGCGGTACCGATCGGCGTACTCGGGGCGATCTTCTTGATCGAGTATGCCCGGGGCAAGAAGGCGGCCCGCATCGTCAGCTTCACCGTCGACATCCTCAGTGGCGTCCCCTCGATCGTCGCGGCGCTGTTCATTTACGCCCTGTTCATCACGATCTTCGGCTGGGGCCGCTCCGCGATTGCCACCTCCTGCGCCCTGGTGCTCCTGATGCTGCCGACGGTGCTGCGATCCACCGAGGAGATGCTCAAGCTGGTACCCGACAGCCTGCGAGAAGCCGCGTACGCCCTTGGCGTGCCGAAGTGGAAGACCATCCTGCGGGTGACAGTTCCGACCGCCTTCAGCGGGATCTCCACCGGTATCGTGCTCGGTCTGGCCCGGGTGATGGGTGAGACCGCACCGCTGCTGATCCTGGTGGCCTATGGCCAGGGGATCAACTACTCCCCCACCTCTGACGTGATGGCGGCCCTCCCGACCATGATCAACTCCGGCAGGGACCAGGCGCAGCAGATGCCTGGCTACGAGCGGGTCTGGGGTGCCGCGCTGTCGCTGATCCTGATCGTGATGGCGCTCAACCTGCTGGCCCGGGCCATCGCCCGGATGAGCAAGCTGCGGGAGAAGTGATGACCCCCACCTTTGACAGTTACCTCGGCTTCGCCAGACAAGAATCGGATGGGCTCTGACACATGGCTAAACGCATCGACGTGAACAACGTCGACATCTTCTACGGTAACTTCCACGCTGTCGCGGAGGTCTCCATGACCGTTGAGCCGCGCACGGTGACCTCATTCATCGGGCCGTCGGGTTGCGGTAAGTCGACCCTGCTGCGGACCTTGAACCGGATGCATGAGGTCATACCGGGCGCTCATGTCAAGGGCAGCGTCCAGCTCGACGGGACTGACCTGTACGCACCCGGGGTCGACCCGGTGGCGGTACGGCGAGTCGTCGGCATGGTCTTCCAGCGACCCAACCCATTCCCCTCGATGTCCATCTTCGACAACGTCGCCGCCGGACTGCGGCTCAACGGGGTGAAGAACAAGGGTGTGCTCACCGAGGCGGTCGAGCGTTCCCTCGTCGCCGCCAACCTGTGGAACGAGGTCAAGGACCGGCTCGGCAAGGCAGGAATCGGACTGTCCGGGGGCCAGCAGCAGCGCCTGTGCATCGCCCGCGCCATCGCGGTGGAGCCGCAGGTGATCTTGATGGACGAGCCGTGCTCAGCCCTGGACCCCATCTCCACCCTGGCTATCGAGGACCTGATCGGGGAGCTGAAGGAGAAGTACACCGTCGTCATCGTCACCCACAACATGCAACAAGCCGCCCGGGTGAGTGACCAGACGGCCTTTTTCAACCTCGCAGCCCAAGGCAAGCCGGGCAAGCTGATCGAGATCGGTTCCACGGAGAAGATCTTCTCCAACCCCGACGAGAAGGCGACCGAGGACTACATCACTGGCCGTTTCGGCTGAGGTCCACCGTGGCACAGCTGCCCGACCGGCGACATAAACTGCTCTGGTGAGCGCTCCAGCAGGGTGGTACCCGGATCCAGGTGGCGGCCAGGGCCTGTTCCGCTACTGGGACGGCAAAGCCTGGTCGGCAGCGACCTCCCCATATCCCAACGCTGCGCCGCCTGCACAGAGCCTGGTCGATGCGCCGGTGCCAGACCCGTCAGCCGGCGCTGCTCCGCAGCGGCAGCACCCGGCGTTCGCTGAGAGCGGTCCCAGCGCTTACGCCCGCTATCAGCAAGCCACCAAGAAGCGGTCCGGGACGGGATGGTGGATCGGCGCGGCGGCGCTGCTGGTCGTGGTTGTCATCGTTGCTGTGGTGGCCATCCGCTCCGTCACCGGCGCCACTACGACCGGTACCGACCCCGGCGTGGGTCAGGGTACCCAGAACACCTGCCCCGACTCCGAGACGCCGTCGGTTCCGCCGCCCAGGCCCAACGACGGCCGGGTGCACGGCGGCCCTGTCTCCTACCCTGTTCTGGGATCACCGTGGAGCCGACCCACTTACGAGCACCGGGTCCCCTTCGGCCGCGACGTGCTCAGCCAGGTCGTCACCGTCGAGTCCGACTACGACGGACTAGGCAACAGCTGGGTTGCCTCGGTGCTGGTCGGCGAGCTCCAGGCCGGGGACGGCTTCTTCACCCCCGAGCAGGGTTCCCAGATTGTGGTGAGGTGCATTCTGGGCAAGTTCTACGGCCTGAACCCGGTCAACAGCAACGTCACCGTCAACGAAGGCGTCAGCATCGACGGTCACGACGGCTGGCTGGTCGAGTCCAAGCTCACCTTCGACATCGAAGGTCTGCAGGTCAAGGGTGAGCTGCTGATCGTCGCCATCGTCACCACCGGATCCACCGCTGGCTTGTTCTACGCCTCCATCCCCGACAGCCGACCCGAGCTGGTGCAGCCGGCCCGGGAGGCCTTGAGCAACCTGCAGGTGGACGGCTGACTCAGGCTGACACAAAGTGTGGTCAGCGGCAGTCGGCCAGCCCCCGCCGTGCCTTCATCTGCAGCACTCGGGCGGCGTGACGGGTGAGCTGATCGGCGAATGCAGGGTCCGACCGCGCCTGCTTCCTCACTGCTGAAGCCATGTCGGCCAGCAGGGATGGGTCCCCAACGATCATCAGATCCCCGCCCGCGCTGAGGAACCGGACGGCACGCTCACCGGGAGCGAGGTACTGCACCGCCTTGGCCGCCAGGTCATCAGAGATGACAACACCGGTGAAGCCGAGGTCGCCACGAAGCATCCCCTGCACCACCGTGGTGGAGAAGGCAGCGGGGCTCTCCCGGTCGATGAGGGCGTAGTACGCCGACGACATCATCACCATGTCGGTGCTCGACTCCACCGCCGCACCGAACCCGGCCAGGTCGTGGTCGGTGCGGCTGGTGCTGGAGTCGACCACCCGAGTCTGGAAGTCTGTGTTGCCGCGCACCTTTCCGAGCCCCGGGAAATGCTTCACGCTGGTGAGGATGCCGGCCTCCCCCATCCCAACCGTGAACGCGGCAACCTTTTCCGCAACGATCCCCACGTCAGGGCCGTAGCCGCGCCTCAGCACACCGATCGGCTGGTTCACCTGCTCGAGGCGGCTCGGTACGACGTCAGCCACCGGCGCCAGGTTCGCATCGATGCCGGCCAGCTTCAGCTGGCGTCCCCAGCGTTCCGCGTTGCGGCGCAGGCTCGAACCAGACTGCTCAGCCTGCTCGATCGCACTGGGAATCCGGTCGAACCCGTCGCCTTGCAGCCGCTGCACTTGACCGCCCTCCTGATCCGCGGCCAGCAGCGGCGCGACCCCGGCCGGGGCTCTCATCGCGTCGCGCACAGCTGAGGTGAGGCGACGTACGCCGGCCACACCGACCGTGGTATTGCCGAGCAGGATCGTGCTGCCGACGTGTGCGTCGGCCATTGCCGCCGGCTGACCGGGCCCAAGCCCGGTTCCGGTGTCCACTCCCACCATGAACAGCTGCCCGACCTGCTGGGTGAGGCTGAGCGAAGCGGCCAGTTTGATGCAGGGGGTGCCCACCGAGTCGGAGGGCCTTGCGGACGTGCCTGAGGCAGTCGGCACGGGTGTCGAACGATTCGATGTGGGCGTGGGAGTGACTGAGGCAGTCGGCACAGGTGTTGAGCGCGTGGGTGCCGGCGTGGGAGTGCCGGAGGGAGCAGGCACAGGTGCCGAGCGCGCCCCGGTCGATGGCTGGCCCGGTGACACGTTCCCGCAGCCCAGCACGGTCGCTGGCAGCAGCAAGGCGAGCATGCCTCCGGCAAGAACGCGGCATAGGGGACGGCGGAAAGGGGGCATCGCGACGTCCTCCTCAATCGGGGCGGGGCCGGTGCGTTCACGGCTTGGGCGCTACCTGACAGTAGCCGCGACGCTGCCCTAGGGTTACCTCCGGTGCAATGGCGCGCCAAGTTCTGATGAAGCCCAAATGATCTGCCACAAGTCGGAGGACATCCATGTCGAGCATCACCAGCGTAAGCCCGCGCACCCTGGCCGACGCCATTCCCGGCGGCCTCGTCCGCAACATCGCTCTGGTCGCCGGTGGTGCCGGGTTCGTGGGACTAGCCGCCCAGGCTGCAGTCCCACTGCCGTACACGCCGGTACCGCTGACGTTGGGGACCTTTGCGGTGCTGCTCACTGTCGCAGTGCTCGGCAGCAAGCGAGGTCTGCTCTCCATGGGGCTCTACGCGGTTGCTGGAATGGCGGGCATGCCGTGGTTCTCTGACGGGCGCGCCGGCTGGGCCTTCGCCTCCTTTGGCTACATCCTCGGCTACATCCTGGCGGCAGCCCTGGTGGGCAAGCTCGCTGAGCGCGGCGGTGACCGTACCACCCTCAAGGCTGTGGGAACGATGCTGCTGGGCAACCTGGCGATCTACGCCGTCGGCGTCCCGTGGCTGATGGCACAGAGCGGTATGGACCTGGCCACGGCACTGGCCAAAGGCGTGGTCCCGTTCCTGATCGGTGACGCCATCAAGACCCTCGTGGCCGCCGCCCTGCTGCCCGCCACCTGGAAGGTCGTCAACTCCCGCCAGCAGTAGTAGCTGGCGAGCACAGCCCCAGATCAGGCCCGCCCAATCAGTCCAGCCCGATCAGTCCGGCCCAATCAGTCCAGGGGCAGCGCGAGCAGGGCGTTCTCGACCAGCTCGGCCATGGCGGGATGGATCCAATACTGACCTCGGGCCACCTCGTGGGCGGACTGCCCAAAGCTCATCGCCTGAATCAGGGGCTGAATCAGCGAGGACGCCTGCGGCCCGATCAGGTGCGCTCCGAGCAGCATCCCGGTGACCGGGTCGGCCAGCAGCTTGGCGAAGTGATCGGTGTCCTCCATGGCCCAGCCGTACGCCACCGACCCGTAGTCCTGGATCGATGTGACGTAGCGGATGCCTGCCTCCTTCGCCTGCTGCTCGGTCAGCCCGACCGAGGCGACCTGTGGTTCAGAGAAAACCGCGTGCGGAACGAACCGGTGGTCGCTCTCGATCATCTCCGTGGGGTGCAGCAGATTGTGCTGCACGACCCGCATCTCATGGTTGGCCACGTGCTTGAGCTGCAGGCGCGAGCTGACGTCACCAACGGCGAAGATGCCGTCCACCGACGTCCGCTGGTAGCAGTCGACGGCCACATAACCCTCGGCGTCGACGTCAACGCCGGTGGAGCCCAGGTTCAGGGTGTCGCTGTTCGGTGTACGACCGACCGCGGCCAGCAGCACGTCCGCCTCGAGAGTCTCGGTACCGCCGGCTGCGTCGGTGATGGTGACAGCAACCCGGTCGAACGGACGCCGCTCCATCCGGGCCACCACGGTGTTCAGCCGGACGTCGACCCGCTTGCTCATCAGCTCGGTGAATCGAGCCGATACGTCGCGGTCCTCCTGCCGGAGCAGCGCACCGGAGCGGTTGATGATGGACACCTGAACGCCGTACGCGGAGAAGATGTGGCCGAACTCGGCTGCGATGAAGCCGCCGCCCAAGATGATGACTGACTCGGGCAGCTGGTCCAGCCGCATGACGGTGTCTGAGGTGTGTACGGTCACCGAGTCGATGCCCTCGATGTCGGGAATGATCGGGCGACTTCCGGCGGCGATTACGATCCGGTCGGCGGTGATCAGGCCAGCGGATCCGGTATCCAGGGTCTTCGGCCCGACGAAGTGGGCACTCTCGCGGTACAGGGTGATGTTTTGACTCTGTCGTCGCCAGGCCTCACCGGCGGCGGAGATGGGGTCGATCCGACCGAAGATACGGTCTCGGATCTCTGTCCACCGGACCTTGTTGAAGTTGAGCTCTACCCCCAGCCGGTCCGCTACATCAGGGCTGTGCGCGAGGTCGGCAGGATAGACGAACATCTTGGTGGGGATGCAGCCCACGTTGAGGCAGGTGCCGCCGTAGACGCCCTTATCCACGATGGCGATGTCGTGGTCGGCGAAGCGCTCGTCCGGGATGGAGTTTCCCGAACCGCTGCCGATGATACAGAGATCGAAGTGCCGCATGGGCCAATCGTGCCAGGGACCGGCAAGCGGGCGCGCGTCAGCGGGTCACGCCGAGGGGCACGCTGATCCCCAGGCCACTGCGGGTCTCGCGACCGTAACGCTCGATCTCCTTCTCCAGATCCAGTTGAGTGGTCCCCATCTGGATGTCTTCGGTCAGCAGGTGGGCGGGGATCAGCCAGACGATCTCGAACTCCAGCCCGTCGGGGTCATGGCCGTACAGCGACTTGGTGGTGCCGTGGTCGGAGGAGCCCACCAGCGCTCCCGCCTCAGCCAAGTCCCGGCGAATAGTCTCCAGATCACCGAGCGTGCTGACTTCCCAGGCCAGGTGGTAGAGCCCGACAGCTCCCCGGCCGGACTGGCTGTTGCTCGCACCAGCGCCGACACTGAACAGTCCGAGGTCGTGGTCGTTTGTCGAGTCAGGCGCCTGCAAGAAGGCGGCCTGGCCGGGGATCACGGTGGCTACCCGGAACTTGAGCACGTCGCAGTAGAAGCTGACCGACGTGGCGACGTCGCGGACGTACAGCACAGCGTGGTTGAGACGAAAAATCGGCATTCGACACCCCCAAAGTTGAAACGTCAACCAGGCTACGTCTCGTGAACTTCGTGCACAAGGGACGACACAGGGCACAATTCCTGGTATCCCTATGATGATACAAGGGATTGCATCGACGCCGCGCGTGTGGCACGGTGAACCCTCTACCCGGGCGAGCGCCCCGACCAGGAAAGCGACATGACGACCACTCTGCACTCTCGGATTCACGTTGATCTTCACCGGACCTCGAGCGGGAGCTGTCCACGAATGTCGAACGGCATCGCTGACCGCTCGCCCGCATGCGCCATGGGGCAACTGAGTTCACGAGTACGAGGAACCACCATGTCAAGGAAACCCCGCACACCCGTCAACCTTCTCCAGATCGCGACCCGGCTTGCTGGAGTCCGGAGCCTGTGGGAGCCGCTGGTCGCCTACGACCCCGTTTCCCGCTACTACGCACGACTGGCCGCCGAGCCTCACTTCGAAGCCTGGCTGCTCACCTGGGTGCCCGGCCAGGGCACCGACTGGCATGACCACGGAGGAAGCGCCGGTGCTTTCGTCACCCTCCGCGGCACACTCACCGAGCAGCACGCTAGAGCCCACTCGGCGCCAACGGCGACGATTGAGCCGAAGGCCCGGGAGCTGGGCACCGGCGCTGTCCGCTCTTTCGGTACCAGGCATCTACACAAGGTGACCAACTATTCGTTGGAACCGGCGGTCAGCCTGCACGTCTACTCACCTGCTCTGGTGGAGATGAACCGTTACCAGCCGCGCGGCGAGGAGCTCGATCTGGTCCAGACCCAGCTCGTCGGAGTGGACTGGTGAGCCAGACCATCGACCAGATGCTGGCTCACGCCCGGTCACGCTTGTCCAGGCTTACCCCGGCCGAGGCGCGCGCCGCCTCGGCTGGGGGCGCCGTGGTGGTAGATATCCGACCTGCGGCGCAGCGGGATGCGGAGGGTGGACCGGCGGGTGCGGTCGTCGTCGAGCGCAACGTATTGGAGTGGCGGTTCGACCCTGCGAGCGACGCCCGGCTGCCGATCGCTGACTACGAGCTCCAGGTGATCGTGCTGTGCCAGGAGGGCTATACGTCCTCCCTGGCCGCCGCCTCCCTCCAGGACCTCGGCATCTCCCGTGCCACCGATGTCATCGGTGGCTGGGCCGCCTGGCGTCAGGCGGCTGATGGAGGCGACGCGAAGGCTGGTGAATCAAACCCCGGCGTAGGAGTGCAGCCCTGAGACCAGCAGGTTGATGCCGACGAAGTTGAACCAGAACGACGCCAGCCCGAGAATTGCGATCGCTGCGGCTCTGCTTCCCTTCCACCCAGCCGTCGACCGGGCGTGCAGGTAGCAGGCATAGATGACCCAGGTGACCAGCGCCCAGGTCTCCTTGGGGTCCCAGCCCCAGTAACGGCCCCACGCGTACTCCGCCCAGACAGCGCCTGCGGCCACGGTGAACGTCCAGAGCGGGAAGGCGAACGCGTGACATCGGTAGGCGATGAGATCGATCCGCTTCGAACTGGGCACCCGGGCCAGATAGCCGCGCACCGCGCCCCTGTCCTCAGCCCGCTTCTTCATCAAGTACAGGATGGAGGCGATGCCGCCGACGTTGAATGCGGCGCCGGCGATGGCTGCGGCGACGATGTGGATCACGAACCAGACGGAGTGCAGGGCAGGTACCAACGGCGCCACCGCCACGTAGAAGACGGTCACCGCCAGCCCGTTTCCGACCGCGGCCAGCAAGGTGATGGGAAGCCCCAGCCAGCGCATCCCACTCCGGATGGCCAGGACAAGGTACGTCGCGACGACGAACACCATGGCGCTGATGGTGAACTCGAACATGTTTCCCCAGGGAGCGCGACCGGCTGCCACGCCCCGGGCCACCACCCCCACCACGCTCAGCCCGAACCCGATCACGGTCAACGCGACGCCGATCCGGCCGAACATCTCCACCCGCTGACCCGCGGCCGGGTCGGGGGCGCTGGGCGGCGGGTCGGTGCCTGCTGCCCCGGCGTCGACGGATCGGACGCCGACGAGCTCACGTCTCCGGGCGCTGTTCTCGACGGCGACGTCCCGCGCCGATGCCCACTCGGCCGCATGCGCGAACATGGCCAGCATGTACACCACTACCGAGGTGACCAGCGTCACGCTGGAGTAGTACTCGTAGTTCATCGGGTGCCCGTTCCCTTCCCTGAGGTGTCGCTCAACCAACCGGCGGCCAGGTCGGCCACGTCCTCGTCCAGACCGGCGCGGGCATCGGCCCGGTCCAAACCGGCGACTTCCACCAGCGTAGGTCCACCGTTCACCTGGCTGGCACGGACCCAGATCCGCCGGGGGCGGATGAAGAGCGACAGGCACAGTCCTCCGACCGCGAACCCGATCGCACCCAACGCAATGGCCACTCCTGGGGTCTCACCGATCTGCAGCTTCACCCAGCGCACCCATCCGTTCATCTCGATAGTGCCCTTCCCGTCGGGCAAGGTGTACGAGCTGCCCGGAGCCAGCGCCATCCGCAGCGTGTCCCCTCCCGCATCCTTGAGCTGGGACAGCCCGCGGGTGTCCAGGGAGTACACGTTCTCGGGCAGGCCGGTCTCCTTCTTCGGCGGACCGGACCAGGCGTTGAGGAACAGGGCAGGGTTCATCGCGTCCGGAAAGACCGACCGCGGGCCCTGCTGGTCAACCACCGCGGTGGGCAGGAAGAACCCTTCGAACGCCAACCGCTCAGGTCGCCCGTCGGGCACCTTGATCACGCCGGCCGAGGTGAAGTTGCCATCCTGTGGCAGGAAGACCACCGGTCCGGAGAAGGCGACATTGCCGGCGCCGTCCTTGACCGTCACCGTCGGGGCGTAGCCGTGGCCGATCAGGTGAACGGTGGTGCCGTTGATGTTCAGTGGCTTGTTGACCTCGAGCTTGTGCTTCACCGGAGTGCTTCCCGGTGACTCGGTGACGGCCACCACGGCCTCGAACAGTCGAGCGGCGCCCCGTTGCACCGTGCCGGTCTCGAACTTGGCCTCGAAGCTCTTCACCCCGACGGTGAACGGATGCAGGTCCGAGTCGGAGAACCAGGCTCCGGCGGAGAAGTCGTCGTACTGGGTCAGGTTGTTGGAGAAGCCCTTCCCGGTGATGACCACGCTGGTGCCGCGGAACCCGTACAGGCTGCCGATCGCCACTCCCAGCAGCAGAAACAGCAGGCTCACATGGAAGACCAGGTTGCCGGTCTCGCGCAGGTAGCCGCGTTCGGCCGACACCGAGTCGTCGTGCCGGGCAACCCGGTAGCGCTGCGCTGTCAACCGGGCCGACGCCTGGTCCAGGATGTCCGCGGGGGCCGCGTCGGCTACCTCGGTCCGCGTGTACGCCGGCAGCCGGGACAGGTTCCGCGGAGTACGCGGCGGTCGTCCGCGCAGCGCCTTCGCGTAGACGCCGACCCTGGGGATGATGCAGCCCACCAGGGAGACGAAGAGCAGCAGGTAGATCGCGGAGAACCACGGCGAGGTGTAGACGTTGAAGAGTCCGACCTTGTCATAGATCGGACCGAGGGTCTGATGCTCCTCGATGAACTCCGAGACCCGGACCGGTGAGATGCTGTGCTGCGGTACCAGTGACCCCGGGATGGCGGCGAGGGCCAGGGCGAAGAGCAGTACCAGTGCAGTACGCATCGAGGTCAGCTGGGTCCACAGGAAGCGAAGGCCGCCCCCGAGGCCGAGCGACGGCGGCTGTGTGGGCCGCGCCGGGGGCCGGGCGTCTGCGCCGGGTGGGCTGAGTAAATCGGACAGCTGGGTGTCGGTCATCAGATCACCGTGGTGAACTGGGCCGCCCACTGCTGCAGCACCCCGATCGAGCGGTCCCAGATACCGGTTACCAGCAACAGTCCGACCGCGACCATCAAGAACCCGCCCAGTCGCATGATCGCCTGCTGGCGGCGTCGCAGCAACGTGACTGCGGCGGCCATCTTGGTGAAGGCCACCCCGGCGATCACGAACGGCGTCCCGAGCCCGAGGGCGTAGACGAATCCAAGCAGCCCACCGCGCAGCGCGCTGCCCTCGTTGAAGCCGAGGTTGACCACCACCGCCAACGTCGGGGACACACACGGCACCCAGCCGATGGCGAACACCACACCGAGCAGCGGCGCTGCCGCGACGCCCACGGCCGGCACCCGGTGGATCCGCAGCTCACGCTGACCGATCCGCAGCACCCCGGCGAACATCAGCCCGAGCAGGACGATCACCACTCCGAGCACTCGGGAGATGATCACCCGGTACTCGAGCAGGAGCTGACCGAGAGTGCCGGCGACTACTCCGGTGGCAACGAAGATGACGGCGAACCCGAGCACGAACAGGGAGGACCCAGCCAGCATCCGTGCCTTCCGGGTGCTGCCCTCAACCACCTCCGCCGCACCGAGGCCGGTGGCGTAGGACAGATAGCCCGGCAGCAGTGGGACGACGCAGGGTGAGAAGAAGGACACCAGGCCCGCCAGCAGGGCAACCGGGAGCGCCAGCGCCATCGACCCGCCGACAGCCCCCTGTGCCCAGCTGCCGAGGTCCAGCGGGAGAGCCGCGGTCAGCATCACTTGCCCGCCGCGACGTCGTTGACCAGGTCGACCAAGGTGATCTTGCTTATGGTGCCGACGATCCGCACCGCGATCCGACCCTGGCCGTCGATGATCAAGGTCGAGGGGATCAGCGTGGGCGGCAGGTCGCTGGCGAAGTTCAGCAGCACAGCGCCGGTGGGGTCGTAGATGCTGGGATAGGTGATATCGAAGGCCCGGACGAAGGCCTGCGCCGGCGCCTGGTCTGAGTCGCGGGTGTTCAACCCGACGAACTGAGCCACCTTCGCAGTCTCCACGCTGGCAGCCTGCAGGTCCGGCGCCTCGTAGCGGCAGGGGCTGCACCACGAGCCCCACACGTTCAGCACCACGACCTTGCCGGCGTACTGACCGGTCGAGATTGTGGCTGAGCTCCCCAGCTCGGTGCCGGCAGCCTCTGGTGCGGTCTTGCGGTCCGCAGGCGCCACCCGGGTCAGGGAGTTGCTGCCACCGACGTAGCCGTTCTGGCCGGCCGAGCGCCGCTGCTCGTCGGCTCCGGTGGAGGAGCAGGCCGCCGTAAGCAGCAACAAAGACAGCCCGGCCGCCGCGAGATGGGACCGGACTCCATGCCGTGCCCGCTCAGGCACCGGCGGCACGCTTCTGGCGTACGGCGACGCGGAGCAGGTCGCGGGCAGGCTCGCTGTAGCTGACGGACGTGACGCGCCCGTCGATGAGCGTCAGCGAGGTGAGGCTGGCCAGGGTGCACTGCCGGCGCCGCGGGTCGTGGGCGAGGCGGCGGCCTTCCACGTCGGAGCGGGCCATCCAGATCGGCAGCTGGTGGGACACGATCAGCGCCTCATGGCCCTCCGCTGCGGCGGCGGCGTCCCTGATCGCGAGCCTCATCCGGGCTACCACCTCGCGGTACGGCTCGCCCCAGGAAGGTCGGGCGGGGTTGGAGAAGTACTTCCAGTTGGCGGGGTTGCGGAATGCGGCGGTGCTCATCGACACGACCTGACCCTGGAGATAGTTGGCTGCCTCGATCACCCGCGGGTCCGTGGTCACCGGGAGCCCTTGTATCTCGGCGTGCGGGGCCATCGTCTCCTGAGCGCGCTCCAGCGGCGAGCACCGCAAGTGCACCAGGTCGGCGTCCTTGAGGTGGTCGGCTACCCGACGTGCCATCGCTTGGCCGACCTCAGACAGGTGGAAGTCCGGCAGCCGTCCGTACAGAACCCCGGTGGGGTTGTCGACCTCACCGTGGCGGAGCAGGTGGACGATGGTTCGGGTCTGGCTCATGCCTAGCTCCTTGTCTCCTGCCCGGCTGGAACCTCGACGGCTGCGGCGGCCTGAGCGGCGAGTGGCAGTGCCTCGACGATACGGGTCATCGCGGTGTCATCGTGGGCGGACGAGAGGAACCAGCCCTCGAAAGCGCTCGACGGCAGGTATACGCCTTGGTCGAGCATGGCGTGGAAGAAGGCCGCGTATCGTGCCGTGGACTGGGTCGCCGCGGTGGCGTAGTCCGGTACGGCGGTCACACCATCGGGTACGAAGAAGACGCTGAACAAGTTCCCGGAGCGCTGCACGACATGCGGCACACCCTCAGCGCTGAGCGCCGCGGACGCAGCGGTACGCAGCTGGGCTGAGACTCGGTCGACGTGGGCGTAGACCTCGTCGTCGGCCAACCGCAGTGTGGTAAGGCCGGCCGTGGTGGCTACCGGGTTGCCGCTCAGCGTGCCGGCCTGGTAGACACCCCCGACCGGCGCCAGGTGCTCCATCAACTCTGCCGGACCGCCGAAGGCTGCTGCCGGGAAGCCGCCACCCATCACCTTGCCGAAGGTCATCAGGTCGGGTTGGACGCCGTCCAGCCCGTACTGCCCGGACCTGCTGACCCGGAACCCGGTCATCACCTCATCGGAGATCAGCAGCGCACCGTGCTCGTGTGCGATAGCGGCCAAGAAGGCGTTGAAGTTCAGGCCGTCGGCCACCCCGGGCGGGATGACACCCATGTTGCCGGCGGCCGCCTCGGTGATCACCGCGGCTATCTGCGGCCCGAACGTGGCGAACGCCTTCCGCACCGCCTCCCGGTCGTTGTAGCCGAGCACGATCGTGTCCTCGGTGGTAGCTCGGGTGACCCCTGGAGTGCCCGGTATCGCCAACGTGGCCACGCCGGAACCGGCCGAGGCCAGCAGCGCGTCGACGTGGCCGTGGTAACAGCCGGCGAACTTGATGATCTTGTCCCGGCCGGTGATGCCGCGGGCTAGCCGGAGCACCGACATGGTTGCTTCGGTGCCGCTGTTGACAAGTCGTACCTGTTCCACCGGGGTACGGTCGATGATCGCCGACGCCAGCTCGACCTCGGCCAAGGTGGGGGCGCCGAAGGAAGTGCCCTGCTCGGCTGCCGTGGCGACTGCTGCCAGCACCTCGGGATGGGCGTGTCCGAGCAGCATCGGCCCCCAGGAGCAGACCAGGTCCACGAACTCGTTGCCGTCGATGTCGTACAGGTAGGGGCCCTTGGCTGCGGCGATGAAGCGGGGCGTGCCGCCCACGGCGGCGAAGGCCCGGACGGGTGAGTTCACCCCGCCGGGGGTCACCCTCTTGGCGCGAGCGAAGGCCTGGACCGAACGTGCGTCCGTGCTCATGCGGTGGCGACCTCGAGGGCCCAGTAGGACAAGATCACGTCGGCGCCGGCTCGCCGGATCGAGGTGAGGGTCTCGGTGATGGCCGCTTCACGGTTGATCCAGCCGTTCGCCGCGGCCGCTTCGACCATCGCGTACTCACCGGAGACGTTGTAGGCCGCGACCGGGACGTCGACTGCGGCACGGACGGCGGCCAGCACGTCGAGGTAGCCCAGCGCCGGCTTCACCATGATCAGGTCGGCTCCCTCGACGACGTCGAGGGCCACCTCACGGAGCGCCTCGCGGACGTTGGCCGGGTCCTGCTGGTAGGTCATGCGGTTGCCCTGGAGTGAGGACGAGACCGCTTCGCGGAAGGGGCCGTAGAAGGCGGAGGCATATTTCGCGCCGTACGCCATGATGGCGACGTCGGTCCGGTGGGCTGAGTCCAGTGCCGCCCGGACCGCACCCACTTGACCGTCCATCATGCCGCTGGGTGCCACCAGGTGGGCGCCCGCTTCGGCATGCAGCACAGCCATCTGGGCATAGATCTCAACTGTGGCGTCGTTGTCCACCACACCGCTCGCGGTCAGCACGCCGCAGTGGCCGTGGTCGGTGAACTCGTCCAGGCACACGTCAGACATCACCAACGTGGCGTCGCCGACCTCGGACCGGGCTGCGGCGATGGCTACGTTGAGGATCCCGTTCGGATCCAGCGCGCCAGAGCCGGTCGCGTCCTTGCGTTCAGGGATGCCGAACAGCATGATCCCGGCCAGGCCAGCCTCGGCTGCCTGTGCCGCGACCTTCCGGAGGGAGTCCAGGGTGTGCTGGACCACACCGGGCATCGAGGTGATCGGACGCGGCTCGGTCAGTGCCTCACCGACGAACACGGGCAAGATCAGCTGCCGGGCCTCGAAGCTGGTCTCGGCGACCATCGCCCGGATGGCTGCGTTCACTCGCAGCCGCCGGGGCCTGACCTGCCCGATTGCGGGCGACATCAGGTACGGCGGCGGGTACCGGATCGCCGCTGGGACGGCTTGACGACGACCTCACCGTCGGCGAGCATGCTGTCTCGGCGTCCAGCCGCGAAGCTGGCCAGAGCGTCGGCCAGTTCAACCACGGACGGCTTGGCGGAGATCACGTCGACCCGGAGGCCGTGTTCCTCGCAGGTATTCGCTGTGGCGGGACCGATGGCGGCGATGATGGTCGAGGGGTGCGGCTTGCCGGCGATGCCGACCAGGTTGCGCACGGTGGAGGACGAGGTGAACACGACGGCGTCGAACTTGCCGGTCTTGATCGCCTCGCGTACGGCGGCTGCAGGTGGCGCAGCCCGCACGGTCCGGTACGCGGTCACATCCTCGACCTCCCAGCCGAGCTCCACCAGGCCGGCGATGAGCGTGTCGGTCGCGATGTCCGCGCGCGGCAGGAAGACCCGGTTGATGGGGTCCAGCACCTCGTCGTACGGAGGCCACTCGGCGGCGAGGCCGGCGGCTGACTGCTCGTGCTCGGGCACCAGGTCAGCGTCGATTCCCCAAGCCTGCAGGGCCTTTGCGGTTACGTCACCGACGGCCGCGACCTTCAGGCCGGAGAACGCGCGGGCGTCCAGGCCGTACTCCTCGAACTTCTCCCGAACTGCCCTGACGGCGTTCACCGAGGTGAAGGCCACCCATTCGTAGCGGCCCTCAACCAGGCCGCGGATCGCCTTGTCCATCTGCAGCGGGCTGCGGGGCGGCTCGACCGAGATGGTGGGGACCTCCTCGCTGTGCGCGCCGTAGCTGCGCAGTCGGGCCACCATCGGAGCTGCCTGGTCCTTGGTCCGCGGAACCAGCACCCGCCACCCGAACAGCGGCTTGGTCTCGTACCAGCAGAGCAGCCCACGTTGCGCGACGGCCTGGCCCATGATCACGTGCACCGGGTCGGTGGCAGGAACCTTGGCTGATCGAACCGTCTCGGCCAGCACCGCCAACGTGCTCGGCAGGCTTATCTGCTCCGTGCTGCCGCCATGGAAGGTGACCAGAACATGATCATCACCAGGACGACCCGCAGCCAGAGCGGCCCCGACCAGGTCGGGAACCATGGAGACGAAGGTGCTGACGACAACGGTAGAGGCGGTGCCCCACTGTCCGGTGGCGGACTTGGTGAACCGGCCGTCGGTCACCGAGGCGAAGTGCACGCCACCGCCATGGTTGAGGTCGATGCCGGCGTACTCGGGGACGGCGGTGAGGCTGGAGACGCCCGGAACGACCTCGAAGTCGATCCCGCCGCTGACACAGGCGGCGGCCTCATCGGCCACTGCGTGGTCCAGGAACGGGTCTCCGGAGACCAGTCGGACGACGCGCAGGCCAGCGGCCGCATGCTTGAGCACGATCTTGGCCCGGGCGGCCGGGGTCAGCTCCCTCCCGGCCTCGGACACGCCCAGCGTCATTACTTCGGCGTCCGCGGGTACGTTGATGGCGGGGTGGGCGAGGACCTCACGTTGCTCTTCGGTGTCCAGGATCACAGCGTTCGCGTCCGCCAGCGCTGCGATGGCGCCCAACGTCAACAGGTCGGGATCTCCGGGACCAGAACCCACGAAGATCACCCGCCCTCTGGTGACCGGCACTGACGGAGCGCTGGTCGAGGTAGAGGTACGGGACTTACGGACCGAAGAAGTGCTCACTGGTGTGTTCTCACGTTCTTGTGTTAAGCCTCGCCACTCAGTGACAAGAGCGTTGTATGGCGTGCAGCTCGGACAGGCACCGGCTCGCTGCTTCTACCCCAAACTGCTCCGGATCAACACTCCATCCGTGCAGGTCCACACGCATCGGGGGTCCACTCTTAGTCGGTTCCGACAAGTTGCTCACTAAGGTTCTCCCAATTACGGCGGCCAGAGTCAAATCGAGGCTTGTACCACGGACGGATTTGACAACCGCATGGGCACCCACCGGAGCGGTGCAGCCCGCCTCCAGCCGGGCCAAGAAGCCCCGTTCCACCTGGCATTCCGCTCGTGCCACTGGGGAATCGAGGCTCCGGATCACTTCCGCCAGGTCCCCGCCCAGGGACTCAGAGATCTCCAGGCCGAGCGCGCCCTGTCCGGGCGCCGGCAGCATCACCTCGTCAGTCAGCACCTCACCGACCAGATCACCACCCACCAGCACGACCGGCCCCAGCTCGGCCGGCCCTGGCTCGACCGGCCCTGGCTCGACCGGTTGCTCGGGCTCAGACGGGGACTCCGGCTGGAGTCGTCCCAACCGACGAAGGCCGGCGGCGGCCAGCACCACCGCATCCACCTGCCCTGACCGCACCAGGTCGAGCCGGGTGTCGACGTTGCCGCGGATGGGGACGATCTCCAGCTCGATTCCGTGCCGCTGTCCGTAGTCGGCCAGCTGCAGAGCCCGGCGGGGGGCGCCGGTGCCGATGCGTACCGGATGGGAGGTGGCCGGGTCGCTCAGCTGGCCCAGCCGAAGGCCGATCAGCACGTCGCGGCTGTCCTCCCGCGGCGGCACGGCGGCGATCTCGAGACCGCGCTCGGCTGTGGTGGGAAGGTCCTTGAGCGAGTGCACCGCTACATCGATGGCGCCCGCGTGCAGCGCCTCGCGTACCGCGGTTGCAAACACCCCGGTGCCGCCGATCTCGGTCAGGTGCCGCCGGTCCACATCGCCCGTGGTGGTGATGCCCACGAACAGTGTCTCCACTCCGCTGTGCCGCAGCAGCGCCGCAACGTGGTCGGCCTGGGCCCGAGCCAGGGGAGAGGTGCGAGCCCCGATCCTGATCGGGTAGCCCACTAGCGCTGGACTTCCGGCGACATCACCGCTGCGACGGCGTGCGGGTCGAGGGCGAACAGCTCGCGCAGGGCTGCGGCGTAGTCGACTGACTCCGGGTCGGTCGCCAGCTCCTGCACCCGTACCGTCGGCTGGTGGAGCAGTTTGTCGACCACGCGGCGGACCGTCCGATACACCTCGTCGCGCTCGGAGGCGTCGAGGTGGGGCAGCCGCGCGTCGAGCCGGGACATCTCCGCGGCCACGACGTCGGAAGCCATGGTGCGCAGCGCTACCACGGTCGGTGCCACCTGGGCCGCCCGGCGTAGTCCCAGGAAGTCCTGGACCTCACCTCGGACCACCTCACGGGCAGCCTCGACCTCTGCTGCGCTGGCCGGGTCGATCTGGTCACTGACCAGCCGGTCCAAGTTGATCAAGGTGATGCCCAGGTCGGTGACGTCGTCAAAGACGTCGGCCGGCAGAGCCAGATCCACGATGCCGCGGACTGCGGTACCCCGCAGCCGAGCGGCACCGATCAAGATGTCCTTGGCGCCGGTGCAGGTGACTACGATGTCGGCATCCGCCAGCGCCGCGTCCAGCTGGTCGAACGGGACCGCGGTGGCGCCAATGCTGTCGGCCAGTAGCTGCGCCCGCTCGAAGGTGCGGTTGGCGCAGATCACCTCGGCTCCAGCCGCCGAAGCGGTCCGAGCGGCGAGGCCGGCCATTGCGCCGGCGCCGACCACGAGCACGCGGCGGCCGTCGAGCGGGCCGCACTGGCGCGTCAACAGCTCGTACGCGGCACTGACCAACGATCTGCCGGCCGATCCGATGGTGGTTTCGGTCTGGACCCGCTTTCCTACCCGGATCGCCTGCTGGAACAGGGAGTTGAGCAGCGTACCGACACTCCCCTGCGCCTGGGCGTTGCTAAGGGCGGTCTTCACCTGGCCGAGGATCTGGCTCTCCCCCACGACCATCGACTCCAGTCCGGAGGCAACGGCGAACGTGTGCGCGACCGCGCCCTCGTCGAAGTGGACCGAGCACATTTCCTGCAGCTGCGCGACTCCCAAGCCGGTGAAGTCGGACAGGGTCGTGGTGACATCCTGCACCCCCCCGTGGAACCGGGACACGTCCGCGTACAGCTCTGTCCGGTTGCACGTGGACAGCACCACCGCCTCGTCCACGTGCTCGGAGGTGAGCATGGCGTCGGCCAGCTTGGCCGCTGTTGGGGCGTCCATCGCCACCCCGGCCAGGACGTCCACTGCGGTGGTCTTGTGCGACACACTGACGACCAGGATGCTCATGGCCTCGATCCCCCTTGTTCGATCAGGAAAGTCCCTGCTGGCTCACGCGGTACGTCATCGGACTTGCGCTGTTCGTGATACGCCAGGATCTGAAGCTCCTGGCCGAGATCGACCTTGCGTACGTTGACGCCGTCGGGTACAGCCAGCACGGTGGCGGCGAAGTTCAAGATGCTGGTCACCCCCAGATAGACCAGTCGGTCGGCGACCGCCTGGGCCGCCTCCGCCGGAGTGGCCAGGACAGCAATCACCGCGCCGGTCCGGGGCACCACCTCCTCCAGGTCCGCCAGGTCGGTGATCGCTACCCCGTTGATCCGCTTCCCGATCAACGCCGGCGACGGGTCGACCATGGCGACGATCCGGAACCCTCGCGAGGTGAACCCGGAGTACTTGGCCAGAGCGGTACCCAGGTTGCCGAGACCGACGATGATGACCGGCCACTCGTTGGTCGACCCCACCTCGCGGCCGATCTGGAAACGGAGGTACTCCACGTCGTACCCGACGCCGCGAGTGCCGTACGAGCCGAGGTAGGACAGGTCCTTTCGGAGCTGCGCCGAGTTGACCCCAGCGGCTTCAGCAAGGGAGCCGCTGCTGATGGTGTCGATGCCGCGGTCGGCGAGGCTGGTGAGGGCACGCAGGTACACCGGTAGCCGGGCGATGGTGGCTTCCGGAATCGACACACTGGACTCCCGCGGCGAGTCGGCCGTGGTTGAGCGAGGTTGAGCTGGAGGCAACATCTCTCCTGGGCACTCGATCCGGCGGATGTCTCCGGGTCAACATGCCCACTTTAGGAGTTTGTGAACGCCCGCACAAACGCTGCCGAGGGATCAGTCGACGTGGAAAACCTCGGTGACGGGCGCCCACCATTCGCCCTCCGCGACCGAGTCGAACGGCTGCTGCTGAGGGTCGGTAATCCGCCACCATTCCTGCGTTGCGGGATCGGCCGCCATCAGTGCCTGGTCCGCGGCATAGTCGCTGCCGTGGTACTCGAAGTAGGCGAACAGCAGGTTCTCCGGCTCGCGGAGGAAGATGGAGTAGTTCGCGATGTTGCAGCGCGCGATCGTGGCCAACACCTCGGGCCAGACGGCCGCGTGCAGGTCTTTGTACTGCTGGATGTGCTCGGGCTTGATCTTGACGATCTGCGCCATCCGCTGCATCGTCACATCCCTTCTTGGGCGTTGGCCTGTTCAGTGTCTGGTGCGGAGAGGCGTCAGCCGGTGAGGGCGCGGTAGAGGCGGTCGGGGTCGACGCGCCAGTAGTCGTGCTGGGCACCATCCACGAACGTGACCGGGACCTGGTCGGTGTAGAGCCGGGTGAGCTCAGGATCGGATGAGATATCTTCCTCAACCCAGTCGTCACCGGTCCGCGCGCAGACGGAACGGATGATGGTGATCGCGTCCTCGCACAGATGACAGCCGGGTCGGGTGAGTACGCGTACCCGGGGCTGGATGGTCATGGTCGTACCGCCTTTCCCGATGAAGCGGTGAGCATCCTGCGCAGCGCTCCCTTCTGAATCTTGCCGGTAGCTCCGCGAGGGAGATCGTCGACGAGTCGGACCTCGCTCGGCCGCTTGAACTTCGGCAACACAGCTGCGCAGTGGTCATGCACCGTCTGCGGGTCGAGGTTGCGACCGACGACGAGCGCTACGACGTCATCCCCGCGCGCTCCACCGGGGCGACCCAGAACTGCCACGGCGGACACCCCCGGTACGCCGCTGATGACGTTCTCGATCTCGGCTGGATAGACCTGGAAGCCGTGCACCACGATCAGGTCGCGTGCTCGGTCGACCAGGAACAGCTCACCGCTGCGCACATAGCCGATGTCGCCGGTGCCGAACCAGCCATCGGCGTCTGGGCCGCCGTTGCCGCGAGGCCAGTAGCCAGAGAAGAGGTTCTCTCCGCGGACCCAGATCTCCGCCGGCTCGGAGTCGTCTTGGCCGTCGCCGATGCGTACCGTCACTCCCGGCAGGACCCGTCCCACGTGACCCGGACCCAGGACCTCCCCGCCCAGGGTGGCTGCAACGCCTGGGCTGGCCTCGGTCAGGCCGTACCCCTGGTCCACCCGCAGGCCGGTGCGCTGGGTGAACTCGGCCGCCAGCGAGCTGGGCAGCGGCGCCGCACCCGAGACCACCGTACGCACGCTGCTCAGGGCAGTCCCAAGCTGATCATGGTGAAGCATCCGGTAGAGCAGCGCCGGTCCCAGCGGCAGGTTGTCCACCTGCTCGGCGACGATCACGTCGAACAGGTCGTCGGCGAAGCTGTCCATGATCACCAGGGTCGCGCCGGCCATCGCCCAGGTACCGACGACAGCGTTGAGACCGAAGATGCCGAACATCGGCAACAAGGCCAGCGCCACGGTGTCGGAGTGCACGACGTCAAGCGGCTCAATGTGCTCCAGGTGCGCCAGCAGCGCCCGGTGGGTGAGCATCACCGCCTTCGGTTCGCCGGAGGTGCCGGCGGTGTAGACCAACGCAGCAAGGGCTTCCCGGTCCTGCGGCGAGGTGATCGGTCCAGATCCTTGCGTGCTCAACGCAGCCAGCGAGGCACTGTCCAGCGGCAGCACCACAACCCCGTCGGCCTCAAGCACAGTGGCACTCAGCAACACCCGGACGCCGCAGTCTGCCAGTGCCGCACGAAGATCATCATCTGCACTACCCGGGTTGAGCGGCACAACGACGAAACCTGCGCGGAGCACAGCGAAGTAGGCAACCACGAACTCAATGGAGTTGGGGCCGCAGAGCGCAACCCGATGTCCAGCCACCAGTCCGTGAGCGGCGAGGCCGGCCGAGACCTTGTCGATCATGGAGTCCAGCTGCGCCCAGGTCATGGTGCGGCGCTCGGGCCGGGGCTGCACCAGCGCGACCCGGTCCGGCGTCAGCTGTGCCTGCTGACTGACCAGATGGGCGAGGTTGCTAGTGGCGCGACGGTGCGCCTTGCCAACCCCACTCCCATGCGCTCCGTGCACAGATCGAGTCTCGCACAGCAGCGGCCAACTGGCATGGCGTGACGGTTACTGTGGAAGCATGAGCGCGTCCGGCCGTCTGGGCCCAGCCGAGGTCGGCCGGATGCTGCCCGAGACCGAGGAGGAGCTCCTCGAGCCGAGCGGTGAGCCAGGAAAGGTCGGCCCGGGCGAGCTGCCGAAGGCCGATGGCGCGCTGATCCAGGCGGACGCTCGGGCAGCCGCCTTCTTCGACCTGGACAACACGGTTATCCAGGGCGCATCGATGTTCCATCTGGCTAAGGGCCTGTACCGGCGCGGCTTCTTTCCGACCCGGCTGATCTTCAAGGGCTTGTGGCTGCAGGCGTACTTCCGGATTGTCGGTCGTGAGAACCCCGCCCACATCGAGGACGCCCGCAACGCAACGCTGGCCTTCATCCAAGGCCACACCGTGGCCGAGCTGGAAGAGGTCGGCAGCGAGATCTATGAGGAGTCCATCGCCCGTCGGATCTGGCCCGGCACCCGCGCCATCGCACAGATGCATCTCGACGTCGGGCAGCAGGTGTGGCTGGTGACCGCCGCCCCACTCGAGGTCGCGTCGATCATCGCCCAGCGACTAGGCCTGACGGGTGCCCTCGGTACCACGGCCGAGCACCTGGAGGGCGTCTACACCGGTCGGCTTCGCGGTGAGCTGCTGCATGGCGCTGCCAAGGGGGAGGCGGTCCGTTCCCTGGCCCATACCCATGGCCTGGACCTGGCCCGTTGCTTTGCCTACTCCGACTCGTTCAACGATCTCCCGATGCTGTCGCTAGTCGGCCATCCGTGCGCCATCAACCCTGACCACCGGCTGCTGGAGTATGCCGAGGAGAACGACTGGCAGGTCCGGGACTACCGCAGCGGACGCCGGGCGGTCCGGCTCGGTCTGCTCGGTGCGGGCTTCGCCGGCGCCGGCGCCGGGGCTATCTCCGCGGGGCGCTTTGTCCATCGCCGCCTCAGAGGCTGACTGCAAGGCCTCAGGGCTGGCTAGAAGAAGGTGCTGCGTCGTTGCATCAGCAACGAGTACAGGGTGTGCTGGATGGTCTCGCGCACCTGGTTGGTGACGTTGAAGACCACCATCGGATCATCGGCTGCGCCTGGCGGTAGCTCGTCCGTGGCGATGGCCTCACCGAACTGGATGATCCACTTGCTGGGCAGCGGGATGAACCCGAGCGCCCCGAACCACGGGAACAACGGGGTGACCGGGAAGTACGGCAGTCCCAGCGCCCGAGCCAGGACAGGCAGGTTGGAGATCAGCGGGTAGATCTCCTCCGAGCCGACGATGGAGATCGGGTTGATCGGCACCTGAGCCCGGATGGCCGCCGACACGAAGCCGCCGCGGCCGAAACGTTGCAGCCGGTAGCGGTCGGTGTACGGCTTGCCGAGGCCCTTGAACCCTTCCGGGAACACGGCCACCAGCTGGTCGGCGGCCAGCAGCCGTTCTGCGTCCTGCTGGCAGGCCAAGGTGGACCCGGTCTTGCGCGCCAGGTCGGAGGTGAACGGGGTGGCGAAGATCAAATCAGCGGCGAGCAGCCGCACGTGCCGGGCCAGCTCGTCGTACACCACAGTCTGCAGGACCATCCCGTCCAACGGCAGCGTGCCGGCATGGTTGGACACCAACAGGGCCGAACCGGTCTCGGGGACGTTCTCCATCCCACGGACCTCGACCCGGAACCAGCTCTGCGCCAGCGGCCGCAGCAGCGGCAGGAACACCCGGGTGGTGAACTCGGGGTCGAAGCCGAACTCATCGACGCTGTAGCTTCCATGCAGCCGGGAGCGGAGGAATGCCACAGCATCGTTGAGCGGTTCCTCCCAGTCCACACCGAACTCCGTCAGCGTCTGCGACGCCATCGCCACGAACTCCTCCAGCAGCCTCGCGAAGTCGAACGTGGACGGCGCACCGGGTGGGCGCCTGGGCTGTGCTGACTGGATGATTTCCGCCCCGCTCATCTGCGGGCCTGGGGGGCCAACAGCGAGGCAAGGGAGTCAAGGGCGCGGTCCACCCGCTGCTCCGCCAGCAGCCCCGGCTGCGCCAGCGCGACGAACTCCTCCAGCGCCTGACGCGAGGAGTAGCGGGGACGGAAACCGGTGACCTCGGCGATGCGGCTGCAGTCCATGCCTCGACCGTACGTCAAGGCGTCAATCTGGTCGGGAGGGAACTCCAGCAGCCCGGCGTGGCGAGCCACTCCGGCCAGCGCCGGAGCGAGCCGCTTCGGGACTCCGATGGGTGGCCGCCCCATCATCCGTAGCGCCTGGGACAGGGGCACCACATCGTCGGCGCCTACGTTGAAGGTCCCCGGAACATCACTGCGGGTGACGGTCAGCAACGCCTCGACCGCATCGACCGGATGCAGGAACTGCAGCCGGGCGTCGAAGCCCAAGACCTTGGGGACCACCGGGAGGGAAAGGTAGCGAGCGATCTCGCTGTCCACGCCGGCGCCCATCAGGTGCGCCAGCCGCAGCGTGGTGACCACCACGTCCGGTCGGCGGCGAGCTAGGCCGCGTAGGTAGGTCTCGATCTCGACCGAGTCCTTGCCGAAGCCCGTCTGCGGCGGAGCCTGCGGAGGTGTCTCCTCGGTGTACTTCACCGGGTCGCGGGGCGATGCGCCGTAGACCGCGGCCGAGCTCTGCAGCACCAGCTTGCGGACCGACTCGGCCCGCTGGCAGGAAGCCAGCAGCTGCATGGTACCGACGACGTTGATCTCCTTCATCGTCGACCGGCCGCCAGCCGAGCCTGGTGTCGCCAGCGTGGCCATGTGCACGACCGTGTCGACCTGGGAGCCGAGGATGACCTTGGAGATGGCGGGGTTGCGGATGTCCGCCCGGACGAAGTTCACCGCCCCGAGCTCGTGCCGCGGTGGGGCCACATCGACCCCGATTACGTCGATGTCGCCCTCGGCGGCCAGGGCGCGCGCGAACCGGGCAGAAAGATCTCGGGAGACCCCAGTCACCAAGACGACCTGCGCCATGCCCACCCGAGTGCCTCGCCGGTTAAGAGACCTTACTTACCCGCCCGACGACGCTGGATGCGCGTACGCTTCAACAGCTTGCGGTGCTTCTTCTTTGCCATCCGCTTACGGCGCTTCTTGATGACCGAACCCACTATTTTCGACCTCTCCACATTCCCAGCAAGATCGTTGCTCGGACACTCGTGTTACCAGAAAAGATAGGGACCGGCCTGACTGGCCGGGCAAGCACGAGATGTTACCCGCCGGAGCGGCGTCGGCGCGAATCCTGGGCCCTGTCGGCTCCGCCTCGATCAGTGGGCTGACATGATGGGTGCCCGCATCAGCTTGCACTCGCTGGCCAATGACCTGCCCCTCGAGAGGCCTCACCAGACCCATGAGCACCCAGACCGGCGCAGCCCTACGCTACTTCGAAGATTTCACGCCCGGGTCGGGCCGACGCAGTCCCGCACGGTCCTGGCTGCACTCGGATGCGCCCCGGCTGAGCCTCAACGGTGACTGGCGGTTCCGGCTCTGGCCCACCGCAGACGCGGACGAGGCGGTGGCCGCCGTCGACTTCGACGACTCTGACTGGGATCTGCTTGCCGTCCCGTCGCACTGGGTGCTCTCCGGTGACGGCCGATACGGTCGGCCCGCGTACACCAACGTGCAGTACCCGTTCCCGATCGACCCGCCCTACGTCCCGGATGAGAACCCGACCGGCGACCACCGCCGTACCTTCGACCTCCCCGACTGGGACGTTGAGCGGCTGCTGCTGCGTTTCGAGGGCGTCGAGTCCACCTACAAGGTGTGGCTGAACGGGACCGAGGTCGGGGTCGGCAAGGGCAGCCGGTTGGCGACCGAGTTCGACGTGACCAAGCTGGTTCGTGCGGGCAGCAACGTGCTGGTGGTTCGGGTGCACCAGTGGTCGTCGGCGAGCTATCTGGAGGACCAGGACCAATGGTGGTTGCCGGGCATCTTCCGGGAGGTGAACCTAGTCGGTCGACCCCACGATGGCATCGACGACGTCTGGCTGCAGACCGGCTTTGATCATGCCACCGGTGTCGGCCGGATCCGGCCCGAGATCTCCGCGGCGCCCGCTGCGTACCCGATCACGATCGAGATCGCCGACCTGGGATTCAGCCAGACCCTGCAGTCCGCCGCGGACATCGAACCCCTCACCGTCGGCCCCTTCACAGTCGGCCCGGTCGAGCCGTGGAGCGCGGAGTCTCCCCGGCTCTACGATGCCGTGGTCAGGTCCGCAGGCGAGCGAATCGTTGTGCGGTTGGGATTTCGGACCGTCCAGATCCACGGTGACGTCTTCACCGTCAACGGTGCCCAGGTCACCTTCCGCGGCATGAACCGGCACGAGACCCACCCGGTCCGCGGCCGGATGTTCGACGAGGACCACGCTCGGGCGTACATGATCATGATGAAGCAGCACAACGTCAACGCCATCCGGACCAGTCACTACCCACCGCACCCCCGCGTTCTCGACCTGTGCGACGAGCTGGGTTTCTGGGTGATTGACGAGTGCGATCTGGAGACCCACGGCTTCGTGTTCGTCAACTGGGCCGACAACCCCAGTGACGACCCACGCTGGGAGTCGGCTTACCTGGACCGGATCGAGCGGACAGTGGAACGCGACAAGAACCACCCCTGCGTGATCATCTGGTCGCTCGGCAACGAAGCCGGCACCGGCCGCAACCTGGCTCAGATGTCGCAGTGGGTACACCGCCGCGACCCCAGCCGGCCGGTGCACTACGAGGGCGACTACACCTGCTCCTACACCGATGTGTACTCCCGGATGTACCCGAACCTGATCGAGACTGCAAACATCGGTGGCGGCACCGGGGAGCTATTGGGCTGTGGGGCGGCCGAAGGCGTACGGGTGCGGACCAAGCCGTTTCTGATGTGCGAGTACGCCCACGCCATGGGCAACGGCCCAGGCGCGCTGACCGAGTACGACGAGCTGGCGGAGCGGTTCCAACGCCTGCACGGTGGCTTCATCTGGGAGTGGCGTGATCATGGCCTGCTCACCCGCAGCGAGGAGGGCCGGGAGTTCTACGGGTACGGCGGCGACTTCGGTGAGGTAGTGCACGACGGGAACTTCGTCATGGACGGCATGGTGCTGCCCGATGACTCCCCCACCCCCGGGCTGGCGGAGTTCGCGGTCGTCTCGGCGCCCCTCCGGTTCGAGCTGGATGACACCACGCTTACCATCCGGAACCGTTATGCCTTGGTGGATACCAGCCATCTGCGGTTCGTGGCCACAGTCGAGGCTGATGGGGTGGAGCAGCAGAGCTGGAGCCTGGACGTGCCGGTTGTGGCAGCCGGGGAGCTGGTCAGCGTCCCACTGGAACAGCACCGCTTGGACGCCGGCGAAGCCGGCGCCGGTGAGAGGTGGCTCAACGTGCGGGCCGAACTGGCAACCGACGCGAGCTGGGCGACGGCCGGGCATGTGGTGGCCTGGGCGCAGCACGACCTCACCCCAGCTGCCCCACCGCGGCCGACGCTGCCCCGCACCCCGACCCTGGAACGAGCGCCGGTCCCCACGCTGACGCTTGGACCGGCCGAGTTCGATGGCCGGACGGGACGGCTGCGGGGACTGCACGGCGTATCCGTCGGCGGCCCGCAACTGGAGCTGTGGCGTGGCCCCACCGACAACGACCGCAGCGACCGTCGTGGGTCCTTCGAGCTGGGGCTGCCAGAGCACACCAACGGCGAGGGAGCCCCGGGACCGTCCGCGGAGCGCCGGTGGCGTGACCGGGGGCTGGACCGGCTCGTCCACCGCGTGGTCGAGGTCGGCTGCACCGACGCTGCGGTGGTAGTCCGAGCCCGGGTGAGTGCGGCGAACAGCGCCCTGAGCGTTGATGTCGCCTACCGCTGGAGTATCCGCCCGGGCGACCCGTCTGCGGTGGCGCTGCTCGTGGATGTGGTGCCTTCGCCGAACTGGGACTGCACCTGGCCACGGGTCGGGGTGCGTTTCGCCCTGCCCAAGGAGTTCACCGAAGCGCGCTGGTTCGGGACCGGCCCGCACGAGTCGTACCCGGACACCCGCCGAGCTGCCCGGGTAGGTCGTTTCCAGGCCGGCGTCGATCAGCTGAACGTGGCCTACTCGAGGCCGCAGGAGACCGGTCATCGCGCCGAGCTGCGGGTTCTGGACGTGGGCGACGGCACCGCAACCGGCCTCCGCCTCACCACGATGCCTGATCGGCACGGCCACCGGCCCGGCTTCACCCTGAGCAGGCACACGCCACAGCAGCTGGACCGGGCCGCACATCCCTACCAGCTGCCGGAGAACGACAACGTCTTCTTGTTCATCGACGATGCGGTTCATGGTGTGGGGTCCAGGGCGTGTGGAATCGACGTGCTGCCCCAGCATGCCCTGTGGCCGGGGGCACGCTCCTTCGGTGTGATCTTCCAGGACCCGGCGCTTGGCTGACCTCGGAGTTGGCGCTCGAAGTCGAACGTGAGTTGACATGGTCATCTGACCGGCCCCGCCGTCTGGGCGGGGTCGGTGTGGCAGTCCGGGCTCCGGCGCTAGCCGGTTTCGTAGTAGGAGCCGCGGAGGTAGGCGTCCACGGCGGGTTCGGCGACCCGGAAGCTGCGGCCGAAGCGGACCGCCTCCAGCTCGCCGGAGTGGATCAGACGGTAGACCGACATCTTCGATACGCGCATGATGGCGGCGACTTCCGCGACCGTGAGGAACTTGACGCCGGCCAGGCTGCCACCGATCGGGGCAACGTCACCGGCAGTGTACTTAGGGGTCATTTCACACCATTCCAGCACGGATCGGGGCTGGCATCCCTCCAGCGTCACGTCTGTACTGCTGTGAGAATAGTGGTAAGTGAGGCCCGTGGGATAGAGCGAGGACCGGACTTTACCTCGGCACGCCGGTTGTGTCCGGCACTGGCCTCAGACCTCGGCGTCCAGACCGAGGTCGGGGAAGACGGCGCGACGCGTCGCCATAATCGCCTGATCGAGCCGGCTCTGCGGGTTCGCGCCCTGCTCGAACGGCACGTACTCCGCCGAGGCGTAGTCGGTCATGACGGTCGGAGCATGCAGACCCATCTGGTCCCGCCAGGACTGCGGGATGAGGGTTGACGGTGGGACCGGCTGGCCGCTTACCACACCGAGCAGATGCGTCCAGGCTCGAGGCACAATGTCGGCCACCACGTAGCCGCCACCCCCGGTGGAAACCCAGCGACCCTCACAGACCTCGTCGGCCAGGTCCGCCAGCGCCAGGTACGAGGCGCGCTGCCCGTCGACGCTGAGGTCGAGGTCTGCCAGCGGGTCATGTCGGTGGGAGTCGCAACCGTGCTGGGTGACCAGGATGGTCGGCTTGAAAGCGCGGAGAGCATCGGGCACCACGGCGTGGAACGCCCGCAGCCAGCCTGCGTCGGAGGTACCAGCCGGGAGCGCGACGTTCACTGCAGACCCACGGGCGTCAGGTCCGCCCGTCTCAGCGGGGAATCCCGTACCCGGGAACAGGGTCACGGGGGTCTCATGCAGGCTGATCGTCAGTACCCGCGGGTCGTTGTAGAAGATCGCCTGTACCCCGTCACCGTGGTGGACGTCCACATCGACATAGGCGACCCGCTTACAACCGGAGTCCAGCAGCCACTGAATCGCTATGGCGAGGTCGTTGTAGACGCAGAAGCCGCTGGCGAAACCAGGCATGGCGTGGTGCAGCCCGCCGCTGATGTTGCAGGCCCGCAGACAGTTTCCCGACCACACCTGGCGAGCTGCCTCCACGCTGGCCATGGCAACCCGCGCGGCCACCTCATGCATCTGGTCGAAAACCGGGTTGTCCGGTGTGCCGAGACCACAGATGGGGTTCGGCTTGCCGAGCTCAACGGCCTGGACGTAGTCGGCCTGGTGCACGCTTCGGATGAGATCAAGGTCGATCTCGGGCGGCGGCACGACCTCGAGCCGGTCCAGCACGCCGAGCGCACCGGCTAGCGACATGGTGTTACGAACCCGGCCCGGCTTCATCG
Organism: uncultured Propionibacteriaceae bacterium; assembly: GCA_902805915.1. Classification (GTDB taxonomy): domain Bacteria; phylum Actinomycetota; class Actinomycetes; order Propionibacteriales; family Propionibacteriaceae; genus Microlunatus. Next base: position 41,357 of record CADCUO010000076.1, read on the forward strand.
GGTGGTCGTGGCCGAAGTCGTACCTGGTGAGGGCCTCGGAGAACACCAGCCTGCCAGTCATCTCCTGCTCCGGTCAGGTTCCGGCTGGTCCCTGGCGGCGTCGGCCAGCTCCCGGCTGCGGTCCCGGGCCGCCTCCATCGCGGTAAGGAAGGCCGCCCGTACCTTGTGGTTCTCCAGCTCGCGAATCGCGGCGGCGGTAGTGCCGCCCGGAGAGGTGACCCGCTCGCGCAGCACGGTCGGGTGCTCGCCGGTCTCGCGGAGCAGCTTGGCTGAGCCCAGCATGGTTTGGACCACCAGCTCGGTGGCGGTGTCCCGCGGCAGGCCCAGGTGGACACCTGCTTCGATCATGGACTCCACGACGAAGAAGAGGTACGCCGGCCCGGAACCCGAGATAGCGGTCACCGCATCCTGGTATCGCTCCGGCACCGTCACCACCCGCCCGGTGGCGGACAGGATCGCTGTGGCCCGAGCCAGGTGCGACTCGTCGGCGGAGATGCCCGCCGAGATTGCGGCCATCCCCTCATCCACCTGGGCCGGCGTGTTCGGCATCACCCGAACGACCGGGGTTCCCTCGGGCAGCTGGTTCTCGATCGCCGCGGTGTCCACCCCGGCCGCCAGCGACACCACCAGAGCTCCCGGCCGCAGCTTGGTCGAGATCTCGGTCAGCAGATCACGCATGTCCTGCGGCTTGACCACAAAGATCACCGTGTCCGCCGCGCCCGCGGCGTCAGCGTTCTCCAGCATCTCGATGCCGTACTTCTCGCGAAGCTCCACCTGACGTTCCGGGCGCCGGTCCGTGGCCACGATCTGGTCGGCGGTCCAGCCGGCACGAAGCAACCCAGAGAGGACCGTCTCCCCCATCACCCCGGCGCCTATGATGGCCAGGGTCGACCTGGTCTGGGCCACGCGATCAGGCCTGTCCCAGGACCAGATGTCGGCTGACGACCTCGGCGATCTGTACGGCGTTGAGCGCCGCGCCCTTGCGCAGGTTGTCGTTGGAGATGAAGAACACCAGACCCTTGCCCGCTGGTGCCGACTGGTCAGCCCGGATGCGGCCGACGAAGCTGGGGTCGCGCCCCGCCGCATCCAGCGGAGTAGGTACGTCCATCAGCGCCACGCCGGGCGCGGAGTGGAGCAGCTCGGTGGCCTCCCCGGGGCTGATGTCGTCGGCGAACTCGGCGTGCACGGCCAGCGAGTGGCCGGTGAACACCGGCACCCGGACACAGGTGCCAGCAACGCGGAGGTCGGGGATGTGCAAGATCTTTCGCGACTCGTTACGGAGCTTCTGCTCCTCGTCGGTCTCCAGCGAACCGTCGTCGACGATGGATCCGGCCAGCGGCAAGACGTTGTAGGCGATCGGCTTCACGTACTTGTTGGGTACCGGGAAGACAACGGCGGTGCCGTCGAAGGCCAGGTCAGCGGCCCTGTCCACCACAGCCCGCACCTGGCTATCCAGCTCTGCCACCCCGGCTCCGCCGGAACCTGACACGGCCTGGTACGTCGCAACCTGCAAGCGCACCAGCCGCGCTGCACGGTGCAGCGGGGCCAGCACCGGCATGGCCGCCATGGTGGTGCAGTTGGGGTTGGCGATGATCCCCTTCGGTGGCCGCAGCGCGTCTTCGGGGTTCACTTCGGACACCACCAGCGGCACGTCGGGGTCCATCCGCCAGGCCGAGGAGTTGTCGATCACGATGGCTCCCGCGGCGGCCACCTTGGGGGCGGTGGCCAATGAGGCGGTCTTGCCGTTGGAGAACAGGGCCAGGTCCAGGCCGGACAAGTCGGCGGTGTCGGTGTCCTCGACGACGATCTCGGTGTCCCGCCAGGGCAGCTTCGTACCAGCGGAACGGGCCGAGGCGAAGTAACGCAGCTGGGTCACGTCGAAGTCCCGTTCGGCCAGCAGGGCACGCATCACGCTACCGACCTGGCCAGTGGCCCCAAATATCCCAACACGCATGTGGACAGCCTAAGGCCGGCCCTCGCCGGTCTCTAATCCATTCCGCCGGCTGGGCCAAGGCAACCAGGCAGGCACCAGGCACACTAGCGAGGTGCGCAACACGAGCTCGGCTGGCCATCCGGCCACCGCTGGAGCCCCCGCCTTACCGCGGTTGGGCTGGGAGATCCTGGTCGTGCTCGGGCTGTCGCTCGGGCAGTCGGCGACCTACTCCCTGCTGCGGATCATCGAAAGACTGACCCGCAATGTGCCGCTGAGCCAGCAGACCTCCACCCTCAATCAGTCGGCCACCCCCGACCGGCCCTGGCTGGACCTCAGCTACCAGCTGGTCGGCATCACCTTCGGCCTGATGCCGGTGCTGCTGGTGATGTACCTGCTCAACCAGACCAACCGCCCGGCCGGCCAGCTGATCGGGTTTGATCTTCGTCGGCCCGGGTTCGACGCAGGGTTCGGAGTCGTAATCGCTGCCTTCATTGGCATTCCCGGCCTCGGTCTCTATCTGGGTGCGAGGTCTCTTGGGCTCAATACCGAGGTCCAGGCCTCAGCGCTGGCCGACAACTGGTGGACCATACCGGTACTGATCTTGTCCGCCGCCCAGAACTCCGTCCTGGAGGAGGTTGTACTGGTCGGCTACCTGTTCACCCGGCTGACCCAGCTGCAGTGGCGGCTGCCGGTGATCATTCTCGGTACCGCGCTGCTTCGCGGGTCCTACCACCTCTACCAAGGTTTTGGCGGCTTCGTCGGGAACCTGGTCATGGGGGTGATCTTCGGACTGATCTACGCCCGGTGGAAGCGGGTGGGCGCACTGGTCGTCGCGCACACCCTCATCGACGTTGCCGCATTCGTCGGTTATGCCGTGGTGGCACCGTACGTTGACTGGCTGTGACGTCGGCGCCGGTCAGGACTTGGTGACCAGGCTGCGGGCGAAGAAGGTGAGGTTGGCTGGACGTTCGGCCAGCCGGCGCACCAGGTAGCCGTACCAGTCGGTCCCGTACGGCAGATAGACCCGTACGGTGTGGCCGGCAGCAGCCAACCGCTGCTGCTCCAACGGGCGGATGCCGTACAGCATCTGGAACTCATAGGAGTCGGTCGACCGGTCGTTCCTCACCGCCAGCGTCCGCCCGATCTCGATCAACCGCGGGTCGTGGGTCGCCACCATGGGGTAGCCGTCGCCGGACATCAGGATCTTCAGGCAGCGGACGTAGGACTTGTCCACCTCGGCCCGGTCCTCGAACGCGACGCTCGCCGGCTCGTCGTAGGCACCTTTGCACAGCCGTACCCTCGACCCGGCCGTCGCCAGGTCCCTGCAGTCGGCCTCAGTCCGGCGGAGATAGGCCTGCAGCACGGCTCCGGTGGTCGGGAAGTCCCTGCGGAGCTGGGCAACCCCCTCCAGCGTCGCGTCGGTGGTGCTGGACTCCTCCATGTCCACAGTGACCGTGGTGTTGGCGTTGCGGGCCGCGGCGCACACCAGCCGGGCGTTGTCCAGCGCGATCATGCTCCCGTCTCCAGGCAGCTGCTGGCCCAGCGCCGACAGCTTCACCGACACCTCCGCAGCGTCTGCCAACCCGGCCTCACGTAGCCGGGCCAGCAGGTTGATGTAGGCACGGGCCGCCAGATCGGCGTGTGACCGGTCGTGAGTGTCCTCACCGAGATGGTCGATGCTCACCGACAGACCCGCTGCCACCAGCCGTCTGGTGGCCGCGATCGCGTCCTCGGTGGACTCACCCGGCACGAACCGGGACACCACCTCACTGGTCACCGGTACTTTCAGCACCGCGTTCTTGATCATGTCGCTGCGAGAGACTCCCAGCAGTACCCGTCGCAGCATGCAGCCTTCCGGTCTCGAGGATCGCCTGGCCCTACAGGGCGCTGGCGACGCCCCCGCTGTCGACGGAGTACGACGGCGTCACCGGAGCGGCCAGGTGCAGCCGAGTGAAGGCCAGCGACTCAGCCAGGTCGGCCTCCCGCTGTGCCCGAGTCTCGCACTTGCGGGAGTTGATCTCCAACACCACGTGGCCGGAGAAGTCCTGCTCTGCTAGATACTCCAGCACCTTGCCCGCTTGCTGGTCACCGCGACCCGGCACCAGGTGCTCGTCCTTGGCCGACCCGGTGCCGTCGGTGAGGTGAAGGTGCTTCAACCGGTCCCCCCAAGCCCTGGCGAGGTCGAGCGACTGCTGGCCCGACGTCGAGGCGTGGGAGAGGTCCAAGGTGAGGTCGGCGTAGTCACGCCCGGTCGGATCCCAACCAGGCAGGTACGCCTTCAGCTCACCACCGGGGGTCCGCCAGGGATACATGTTCTCGACGCAGAAGGTGATGCCGGTCGACTCGGTCAGCCGGCGGATGCCGTCGACGAAGCCGCGGGCGTACTCACGCTGCCAGCGAAACGGTGGATGTACCACCACTACATCGGCATCGAGCCGCTGCGCTGCTTCGGCGGAACGGTCCAGCTTCGCCCACAGATCTGTTCCCCAGACCCGTTGGGTGATCAGCAGGCACGGTGCATGGACCGCCAGCACCGGGATCCCGTGATAGTCGCGAAGCTTCTCCACCGCGTCGATGTCTGCAGCAACCGGGTCGATACCCACCATCAACTCGACCCCGTCGTACCCGAGTCGACGCGCGAGCTCGAAGGCACTTGAGGTGGTCTCGGGGTAGACCGAGGAGGTGGACAAAGCCACTTTTGCGTTCGGCACCTTGATCAGCTGGTCCGCCATCGGCGTCTCCAACCCATTGGTGCGTGGCTGTTCGGGCACGTCCTCCAGACTATCCCGTGTCCGATCACGTCGCCGTAGAGTGAGGGCGTGCCCGAAGTGCTGCTCCCGTTCCCGCGTGCCTTTGTGGAGTTCGTCGATCCCGACGACGCAGACCAGGTCTACCGCTGCGACCTGACGTGGCTCACCTCTCGCTGGTCCTGCATCTTCGGCGAGGGCTGCAAGGGAATCTATGCGGACCGACCCGACGACGGCTGCTGTACGCTCGGGGCGCATTTCGCCGATGCAGCCGACGAGAAGCGGGTGCGCCAGGCCGCCAAGCAGCTCAGCGCCGTGCAGTGGCAGTACAAGAAGGCGGCCAAGACGGGCGGCTGGGTCGAGCTGGAGGGCCCGGAGACGATGGCCGAGGGTGCGGAGCCGGCTCGAAAGACCCGGGTGGTCGACGGCGCCTGCATCTTCCTCAACCGACCGGGGTTCCCCGCCGGCGAGGGGTGCGCATTGCATCTGCTGGCTCTGGACCAGGGGCGGGACTTCGTCGAGACCAAGCCGGATGTGTGCTGGCAGCTGCCGATCAGGCGTCAGTTCCGTACGGTCACCCGTACCGATGACACGAGCTACACCGAGGTCAGCATCGGCGAGTACGGCCGGGACGGATGGGGTCCCGGGGGACACGACCTGGACTGGTACTGCACCGCCAACACCGAGGCCCACCACGGCAGCCAGGCGGTGTACCTGAACAACCGGTCCGAGCTGGTCGCCTTGATGGGTGAGCCTGCCTATGCCCTACTCGTGCAGATGTGCGCGGATTTCGAGGCGGGGCCGGGTCGAGTGATGCGCCACGCGGCCGACCCGGTGTGACACCACCTCGGCCTCCAAAAGGGCTGGTGCCGAGCCGTCGGCGTTACACCGTTATAGAGATCGAGACCACACCGTGACAAAGTGACCCCTGTCCGATCGCGGCAAAAAGCGCGGGTGACAATGAGCCCATGCATCTGGATCATCTGTCCTTTGCCGCTGGCCCCGAAGGGCTGGTGGGGACCACGGAACGGCTCAGCGACCTGCTGGGTGCCCCGTTCCGCGATGGCGGCTTTCACCCCCGGTTCGGAACCCGGAACCGGATCCTGCCGCTCGCTGACGGGCGGTACCTGGAGGTCGTCGAGGTGCTGGACCACCCGGCAGCGGACAAGGCGCCGTTCGGCCAGGCGGTTCGGGCCCGTTCCGAGATGGGCGGCGGCTGGCTGGGCTGGGTGGTCGCGGTCGAGGATCTCGGTCCGGTGGAGGAACGCATCGGCCGTGCCGCGGTGACCGGGTCGCGGCACCTGCCCGACGGTGGTCAGCTGGAGTGGCAGCAGATCGGGGTCAAGGGGCTGCAGTCAGATCCGCAGCTGCCGTTCTTCGTCCGCTGGCTCTCCCCTCCGGAGGCGCATCCGTCGGCTGGCGGCAAGGACATCGAGCTGCTGAAGCTGGAGATCGCCGGATATCCGGCACGGGTGGATGACTGGCTGGGCGGTCAGGCGGACAAGATCCTGAACGACGTTGAGATCGGCTGGGTGGCGCCCAACGGCCAACCCGGTCTGGAGGCAGCCACCTTCAGCACACCGCGAGGCGAGGTCCGCATCTAGCCAAGAGCGGGGGAACGAGCGATGACATCATGACGTCATGCCGCCCCGTGTCCGCGCCACGATCGCCCAGCTGCCCGTCTACCGTCCTGGGAAGCCTGCGCCGCTGGGGCCCGGGGGCGTCTCGTACAAGCTGTCCAGCAACGAGAACCCCTTCCCGCCCCTGTACGGAGTGATGGAGGCGGCGGCGTCAGCGTGTGCGCAGATGAACCGCTATCCCGACATGGGCAACGTCGCACTGACCAACGCGGTGGCGGCGAAGTTTGCGGTACCGCCCGACCGGCTCGCCTTCGGCACCGGCTCCGTGGCCGTGCTGTACCACCTGCTGCAGGCGTTCTGTGAGAGTGGCGACGAGGTCGTCTATGCCTGGCGCAGCTTCGAGGCCTACCCGATCGCGGTCCAGCTCACCGGTGCGGCTGCGGTACCCGTACCGCTGGGGCCGGGTGCTGTGCACGACCTCGGCGCGATGCATGCCGCCATCACCCCAGCCACCAAGGCCGTTCTGATCTGTACGCCCAACAACCCGACCGGTCCTGCCGTTCGGCACGCCGAGCTGGTGGACTTCCTCGAGGCAGTACCCGACCACATTCTGGTGGTGGTCGACGAGGCGTACGTCGAGTTCGTCAACGATCCGAACGCCGCCCGCGGCGCGGAGCTGCTGGCGGGGCGGCCCAACGTGGTGGTGTTGCGTACCTTCTCCAAGGCGTACGGGCTGGCCGGGTTCCGGGTCGGCTTCTGTGTGGCCGACCCGGCGGTCGCTGCGGCGGTCCGTGCTGCGGCCCTGCCGTTCGGAGTTTCACTGCCCGCCCAGGCGGCGGCGCTCGCGTCGCTGGCCGCGGAGGATGCCCTGCTGGAACGGGTGCGCACCCTGATAGCTGAGCGGGACCGGCTGGGGGCCGAGCTGGTCCGGCTGGGGTTCGACGTACCGGCTGCGCAGGGGAACTTCGTCTGGCTGCCGGCCGGCGAGGCGACGCCAACCTATGCGGAGGCCTTCGCCAGCGCTGGCGTAATGGTGCGGCCCTACGTCGCCGGCGACGCCAGCGATGGGGTTCGGATCACCGTGGGGGAAGCAGCAGGCAGCGCCGTGGTCCTCGAGGTGGCCTCGACGCTGCCCCGCTGAAGGCGTCCCGACACCGGGTCGCACGTGCAAGCTCCGCGGAGGGTGGGAGGTCGAACCCAGATTTGTCACACCAGTTGGACGGCTCCCCGCCGCTCGAGCGTGGGCTCTGGTGCTAGCGCGCAACTGGTGTGACATTCCTGGGTGAAAGTCCTAGGCGCGGAGCACCGCCCGGCCAGCTGCCTGGAACTGTCAGAACCTCAACCTAGATTGCCGGGCATGGCAAAGACTCCGACTCGACCCAGCCCACCCAAACCGTCCTATGCCTGCACCGAGTGCGGGTGGACCACAGTCCGCTGGGTCGGCAGGTGCGGTGAGTGCCAGACCTGGGGCAGTGTCGCCGAGGTCGGAGCGCCGAAGCTGGCTCAGGTCAGGTCGTCGGTCCCGACCAGCAAGGCGGTGCCGATCGGCCAGGTCAGCGCCGATGCGGCAAGCCGGACCCTGACCGGTGTGGGTGAGCTGGACCGAGTCCTCGGCGATGGTCTGGTTCCTGGAGCTGTGGTGCTGCTGGCCGGCGAGCCCGGCGTCGGGAAGTCGACGCTGTTGCTTGAGGTGGCGGCCCGCTGGGCGAAGAAAGGCCGCCCCACCTTGTACGTCACCGGCGAGGAGTCAGCAGCACAGGTACGGCTGCGTGCCGGCCGCACCAACGGGTTGGCCGACACGCTGTATCTCGCCGCGGAGACCGATCTGGGCACCGTGCTTGGGCACATCGAGGAGGTCGCCCCCTCGTTGATGGTGCTGGACTCGGTGCAGACCATCGGCACCGCGGAAGCCGACGGGTCGCCCGGCGGGGTCACCCAGGTGCGGGAGGTGACGGCCGCGCTGGTCCGGGTGGCGAAGCGCCGCGGCATGGCAGTGATCATCGTCGGGCATGTCACCAAGGACGGTGCCATTGCCGGTCCGCGCCTGCTGGAGCATCTAGTGGACGTGGTGCTCGCCTTCGACGGCGACCGGCATTCCGGTTTCCGGATGGTCCGGGCTACCAAGAACCGCTTCGGGCCCGCCGACGAAGTGGGCTGCTTCGAGATGGGCGAACACGGGATCGTGGAGGTGACAGATCCCTCAGGACTCTTCACCTCCCAGCACAGTGAACCGGTGCCGGGCACCTGCATCACGGTGAGCATGGAGGGTCGGCGCCCGCTGCTGGCGGAGCTGCAGGCGTTGGTCGCCCCGTCCGTCCTGCAGTCCCCGCGACGAACCATGCACGGGGTAGACCCCGGCCGCCTCGCTATGGTCCTGGCGGTGCTCGAGCGCCGGGCCAAGGTCCGGCTCTTCAACCGGGATGTGTACGTATCCACCGTGGGCGGGGCAAAGGTGAGCGATCCCTCGGCGGACCTGGCAGCTGCTATCGCCGTCGCCTCCGCCGCGCTCAACCGTCGCCTGACGCATCGCTTCGTGGCGATCGGAGAGGTCGGGTTGGCTGGTGAGCTCCGCCGCGTTCCCGGAACGGATCGGCGGCTCGCCGAAGCAGCTCGCCTCGGTTTCACCGACGCCATCGTCCCGGCCGAGTCGAAGCAGGCAGCGGACCGGATGACCACTACGCGCAACGGAGTCCGCGTCCATAGTGCTTTCACCATGGTGCAGGCCCTCACCATTTTGGACCTGACCGGCCGTCCCGAGCAGCAAGCCGAGACCATCCCGTTCCCGGGCCCGGACCAACGGAAGGCATAAGTCGCGACCTTCGAGCACCAGACCAGCGACCTTGTGGCATCGGGTCGGCCGGTGCATAACCTTTACGATGACTAGTATTCGCGGCCCGTGACAACCGGGCTGACACCTGATGGACGGGGAAAATCGTGGCGCTGGACTCGAGCCCGCGCGATCAGCTCATCGACTACCTACGGCTGCTGGCGCCGGGAACGCCGCTACGCGAAGGCCTGGAGCGGATCCTGCGGGGTCGCACCGGTGCCCTAGTTGTGCTGGGAAACACCCGGGAGGTGCAGCAGCTCTCGACCGGCGGTTTCGTGCTGAACGTTCCCTACACCCCGACCGCACTGCGAGAGCTGGCCAAGATGGACGGGGCAATCATCATCAGCTCCGATGCCAGCCAGATCGTCGGCGCCGGGGTCCACCTGATGCCCGACCCCAGCATCGAGACCGTGGAAACAGGCACCCGGCACCGTACCGCTGACCGGGTGTCCCGCCAGACCGGTGTGCCGGTGGTGTCAGTGTCGTCGTCGATGTCGACCATCTATCTCTACCTCAACGAGCATCGTCACCTGGTCGAGCACTCCGACCACATCCTGTCCAGGGCGAACCAGGCGCTGCAGACCCTGGAGCGTTACAAGGCCCGGCTGCTGGAGGTGACCAACCGGCTCTCCGCGCTGGAGGTCTCCGACCAGGTCACGGTCAAGGACTTCGCCCTGGTGGCGCAACGGATCGAGATGGTCCGCCGACTCCAGCTCGAGCTGTCCGGGTACGTGGTCGAGCTCGGCAGCGACGGGCGGCTGCTCACCCTGCAGCTGCACGAGTTGAGCGCCGGAATGGACGAGCTACGCGACCTGCTGGAGCAGGACTACCGGCCCAGCGATCCCGCGGCCACCTTCAGCCTGCAGGCGCTCGAGAACCTGAGCACCACTGAGCTGCTGGAACCCCTTGCCGTGGCCCGCGCCGTGGGCTTCAGCTCGACCGAGCACCTGGACACCCGCATCTCCACCCGCGGATACCGTCAGATGGCGCAGATCAACCGGCTGCCGAATGTCTTCGGGGCCCGCTTGATCGAACACTTCGGAAGTCTCCAGGGACTCTTCGCCGCCAGCAGCGCCGAGCTCCAGGAAGTCGACGGCGTCGGCGAGAGCAGAGCACGGATCATCCGGGACGGCCTGGTGCGGCTAGCCGAGTCCGCCTACACCGAGCGGATGACCTAGACGTCTCCACCGGCCCGCTGGGGGGCTGTGCTACCCGGCGATGACCATGCGAAACTGGACTGGCTGCGCGCCGTCCAACTGGGCGGTGGCGATATACGTACCCGCGCCGGGCACACCGGGACCGTTCTTGCAGGCGTTGGCTGACCGGCGGCCGTTCCACCTCACCTGCCACTCGACGGCGGCCTCGCTGCGTACCGTCTCCTTGATCGGTTTCAGCAGTGTCGGGCAGTGCCTGGTGGTCCAGATCCGGTCAATGCCGGAGTAGATCCTCAGTTCGAAGTTGTCGGGTTTGACCTGGATGATGCAGCGGTCGGGACCACCATTGATCAACGACAGCGTGAAGGTGTTCGGGTCCTTGGGCTTCAGCGCCTGGTCGCCCCGCAGAGTTGTCCGCAGCGCCGACCCTTCGCACGCCTTCATTGCCGCTGGCGTCGGATCAGCGGTAGGACTGGGCGCGGCGCTGGCGGTAGCCGACGCAGCTGGCGAGACAGGTGTGGTGGACTCCGCCGGAGCGAGCAGTGTCGCGGTCGGTGTCGGAGAGGGTGAAGCGCTAGGGGTCAAAGTCGCCGTCGGCGCCGGCGCGTCGGTCTCCGGTACGGCCTGCTGTCGGCCACCGCGAGCCGCCCCGGTGAGCGCGATCACCGCGGTCAAGGCGAGCACCATGGCAGCCAACACGACTGCCCGCCGGAACCAGTACGTGCGGGCCGGTTCGGGTCCCACCGGGTGCAGCACGCCGCTCATGGGCCGAGCCTAGGCAGCCGCCATCCCCGGGCGGGTCCGCCACGCCGCAGCAACGTGACCGTTCAGGTCCGGCCACGTTCAGGTCCGGCCACGTTCAGGTCCGGCCACGTTCAGCTCCGGCTACGTTCAGGTACGGCTAGGTTCAGGTACGGCTACGTTCAGGTACGGTGACGCCATGAACAGCGCAGCCGTGGTGTCCGCGGTGCTGCGCTGGTACGAGTCAAGCGCCCGCGACCTCCCCTGGCGACGCCCAGAGGCGACGCCGTGGCAGGTGATGGTGAGCGAGTTCATGCTGCAACAGACCCCGGTCGCCAGGGTGCTGCCGCCATGGCTCACCTGGACGGCGCGCTGGCCGACCCCATCGGCGTTGGCCGCGGCTCCGGCCGGGGAGGCGGTACGGGCCTGGGGCCGGCTCGGTTATCCCCGCCGGGCGCTCCGACTGCATGCTGCCGCAACCGTGATCGCGGACGAGCATGACGATCTCGTTCCCCGGAACCGTGACCAGCTGCTGGCCCTACCGGGCGTCGGCGACTACACCGCCGCGGCCATCCTGAGCTTCGCCTACGCACAACGTCACGTTGTCCTCGACACCAATGTTCGCCGGGTGCTGGCCCGAGTCGCTACCGGCGCCGCGTTTCCCTCCGCCACCCCAACCAGGGCTGAGATGGTCCTGGCCGGGGAGTTCCTGCCGCGAAACCCAGCGCGAGCCGCCCGCTGGGCGGTGGCGTCGATGGAGCTTGGCGCCTTGATCTGCACGGCCAAGAACCCCCGCTGTACCGACTGCCCGATCCGCGGGCACTGTGCCTGGACCCGGGCGGGACGCCCCGCCTGGTCTGGTCCGGCGCGCCGCGGGCAGAGCTACCAGGGCACCGACCGACAGTGTCGGGGCGCGCTGCTGGCGGTGCTGCGCTCCAGCGACACCCCAGTGACGCTGGACGAGCTGGCTGGCACCTGGACCGATGCACGCAAGTACGACCGCGCGATCGCGTCCCTGCTGGCGGACGGTCTTGTGGTCCCGGTGTCCCCCAACACCGTCGCCCTCCCGTCCTGACCACCTGCTACGGTCTGCTTCGATGCCTATCGAGTTGGGATCGTTCGGACTTCCCGCGGGTTCGGAGCAGATTCGTACCCACATCGCCGGCTTGATCAGCGACGGCACCCTCGCCCCCGGCGCAAAGCTGTGGACCGTCCGGCAGCTGGCCGCCGACCTGGGAGTTGCCGCGAACACAGTGGCCAAGGCGTACCGGCAGTTGGAGTCGGACCGGATGATCACCACCGACGGACGTCGCGGCAGTTTTGTGTCCAGCCCCGTTCTAGACGGTGACACCGCGGCCGCCGACCTGCGCGGCGCGGCGGACCGGTACGCCACGGCGGCACGGCGACACGGTCTGTCGTTGCCCGAGGCACTCCGGCTGGTCGAGCTGGCCTGGACCCCTGATCGAGCTGACCCCGAGCCCCCCACACCCAGGAGATAAACATGACTGCCGGTCCCGCCCCGACTGTTCCGCTGCTGCACGGAGCCGAGATGCCCGTACTCGGGCTCGGCACCTGGCCGCTGCGGGGCGCTGACGCTGCAGCTGCGGTGCGGACGGCCATCGAGGCTGGCTACCGGCTGGTCGACACGGCGGAGAACTACCAGAATGAGGACGGCGTCGGCCAGGGCATCCGTGACGCCGGGATCGACCGGTCGGAGATGTTCATCACGACCAAGTTCAACAAGAGGTGGCACAGCGTCGACGGAGCCCGGACCGCGTTCCAGGCCAGCTGCCAGCGGCTAGGTGTCGACTACCTCGACCTGCTGCTGATCCACTGGCCGAACCCCGACCAGGGCCGGTACGTGGAGGCGGTCAAGGGGTTGGACGCCCTGCTCAACGACGGCTCCCTCCGCGCCATCGGCACCTCCAACTTCAAACCAGCTCACCTGCGCCGGGTGATCGAGGAGACCGGCATCGTTGTGGACGTGAACCAGATCCAGCTCAGCCCGTACACCACCCGCAAGGAGTCGCGGGCATTCGCCGCCGAGCACGGCATCCTGACCGAGTCCTGGAGCCCGATCGGCGGCGCCAGCGACCAGCTCCGTTCCGACCCGGTGATCACCACCATTGCGCAGCGGCACAACAAGACACCCTCCCAGGTGGTGTTGCGGTGGCACATCCAGCTCGGCCTGGTCACCATCCCGAAGTCGGCCGATCCGGGACGGATCGTCGAGAACATCGACATCTTCGACTTCGAGCTCGACACCGACGAGATGGCGGCCATCACCGGACTTGACCGGGGCGAGGCTGAAGCCGCCGACTCAGACGCCTTCGGGCACTGACCGCAAAACAGTAGACAGACCGAAGCAGCCCCGAGGAGGGCATGTGCCTGAGGCGAGCGCGCCACTGTTCCGCGACCCGATCTTCGACGGGGCAGCCGATCCCACCGTGATCTACAACCCCCTCGAGCGCGCCTGGTGGATGGTCTACACGAACCGTCGAACCACCATCACGCAGGAGGATGGGCTTTCCTGGCTGTTCGGGAGCGACCTCGGTGTGGCGTCCTCGACCGACGGCGGCGCCAGCTGGCACTACCGCGGCATCTGCGAGGGCCTCGCCTTCGAGTGGGGCCGGGGCACCTACTGGGCGCCCGAGATCTTCACCTACGACGGTGTCTTCCACATGTACGTCAGCTATATCCGTGGCATCCCGAGTCCCGGAGCCGGGCTGCCGATGCACATTCATCACTACACCAGCCCCGATCTGATCGGCTGGACCCATCACGGGCCGTTGCCGCTGAGCTCCGACCGCGTCATCGACGGGTGCGTGATCCAGCGGCCGGACGGCGGGTTCCGGATGTGGTACAAGGACGAGACCACGGGCTCATCCACTTGGGCTGCCGACAGCGAGGACCTGTTCGAGTGGAAGGTCATCGGGGAGGTGCTGCGCACCCCGACCGGTCACGAGGGGCCTAATGTCTTCGCTTTCGCCGACCGGTACTGGCTGCTAGTGGACAGCTGGAGCGGCCAGCTGGTGTACCGCTCGACCAACCTGACCTCCTGGGAGCCGGCCGGCAGCATTCTGGCTGGTCAGCACGGGGAGGGCTTCTCCCGCACCGACGACGTCGGTCCGGGTCTGCACGCCGACGTGGTTGTGGACGCCGGCCGGGCCTGGGTGTTCTACTTCACCCATCCTGACCGGCCCGGTCCAGAGCATCCGACCATCCGCAGTCGGCGCTCCTCGATCCAGGTGGCCGAGCTCACCCCGTCGAACGGCCGGCTCTTCTGTGACCGGGACCAGGTGCCGGTGCCGACGCTGACCATGGACTGAACCGATCCGCGGGATACCGACCCATGGAGGGAGCGCTCAGGGGATCGGCTCCGCCCGTGGCCGGGAGGTCCTGGCGGCACCGACGCTCGCGGCCACCACGCACACCAGCGCCAGCCACTGGCTCCAGCTGAGGAACTCGCGGAGCAGGATCATCGCGGCCAGCGCTGCCGCGGCCGGCTCCAAACTCATCAAGATGCCGAACACTCGCGGCGGGATGTGCCGCAGTGCCGTCAGCTCCAGGCTGTACGGGATGACCGAGGACAGCAGCCCGACCGCCACGCCCAGCAGCAGCACCTTCGGCTGCAACAAGGTGGCGCCGGCTTCCAGCACAGCCGGGGGTGCCAGCGCCAGCGCCCCGACCAGGCTGGCGATGGCCAGGCCCGAGATGCCGGACCAGCGTCGGCCCGTCTGAGCACTGAGGAGGATGTAGGCGGCCCAGCCAGCACCGGCCAGCAGTGCGAACGCAACGCCTGCCAGCGTCAGATTGCTGCGGGTGAAGCCAAGCAGCAGCACCCCAACGGCGGCGAGGATGACCCAGACCAGGTCACGGGCGCGGCGGGACCCAGCCACGGCGACCGCAAGCGGACCGAGGAACTCGATGGTGACAGCCACGCCCAGCGGGATCCGGGCGAACGACTGGTAGATCGCCCAGTTCATCACCATCAATGCGACGCCGAAGGCCAAGGCGATCAGCCAGTCGTCGCGGGTACGGCCACGCAGCCGTGGCCGGACGACCACCAGGAAGATCACCGCTGAGGTGGCCAGCCGCATCCACACCATTGCGGTCGGCGGGACCAGCGGAAACAGGTCCTTGGCGATGGCTGCGCCGAACTGCACCGACAAGATGCCAGCGATCACCAGCCAGACCGCCGGGATCCGGTCCACCACGGTCCGAGGGCGGCCTGTCTGGAGCACCCGCACACTCTGCCAGATGATGCCGGACACGGCAGCGGCCCCTCGCCGGCCGGGACGCCGTACGGCTTACCCGGATGCGAGAGGCCGCTGCCTCACCCCCGCCCCGAAAGGCGAGGCTCAATCAGTCGTTGCTGGACTCGCTGCCTTCAGCGAGCCCGTCGATGATGCCGTCGAACTCGACCGGCGGGACGTCAGGCGCAGCGGCCTGGTCGTTGCCGGTGAAGGTGAACGGGAACTCCGCACCCGCATCCGCCACGTCGACGACCACGATCTGGCCGGCCTTGAGCTCGCCGAACAGGATCTGCTCTGCCAGGTGGTCCTCGATGTCGCGCTGCATCGCACGCCGCAGCGGGCGAGCACCCATCACGGGGTCGAAGCCACGCTGAGCGATCAGCGTCTTCGCCGCCGGGGTGAGCTCGATACCCATGTCCCGGTCCTTCAGCCGGCCCTCGATCTCGGCCAGCATCAGGTCGACGATGCGCTCGATGTCAGTCTGCGTCAGCTGACGGAACACGACGATCTCGTCGACACGGTTCAAGAACTCAGGCCGGAAGTGCTGCTTGAGCTCATCGGCGACCTTGTTCTTCATCTTCTCGTACGAGCCTTCGGTGTCACCTGACTTGCTGAAGCCGAGGGTGACGCTCTTGGCGATGTCGCGAGTTCCCAGGTTCGTGGTCATCACGATGACGGTGTTCTTGAAGTCCACCACCCTGCCCTGTGCGTCGGTCAGGCGACCTTCGTCCAGGATCTGCAGCAGCGAGTTGAAGATGTCGGGGTGAGCCTTCTCCACCTCGTCGAACAGGACCACGCTGAACGGCTTGCGCCGTACCTTCTCGGTCAGCTGGCCACCCTCTTCGTAGCCGACGTACCCGGGAGGCGAACCGAAAAGCCGTGATGCGGTGTGCTTCTCGGAGTACTCGCTCATGTCGAGTGAGATCAGGGCGTCCTCGTCCCCGAACAGGAACTCGGTCAGCGCCTTGGTCAGCTCCGTCTTACCCACACCGGACGGGCCGGCGAAGATGAAGGAACCACTCGGACGCTTCGGGTCCTTCAGCCCGGCCCGGGTACGGCGGATGGAACGAGATAGGGCCCGGACAGCGTCATGCTGACCGATGTAGCGCTTGCCCAGCTCCTGCTCCATCCGGAGCAGCCGGGCCGACTCCTCCTCGGTGAGCTTGAACACCGGGATACCGGTGGAGGAGGACAGCACCTCGGCGATGATCTCCTCATCCACCTCGGCAACGACGTCCAGATCGCCGGACTTCCACTGCGCCTCGCGCTCGGCGCGAGCCGTCAGCAGCTTCTTCTCGTCGTCACGCAGCCCGGCCGCGCGCTCGAAGTCCTGAGCGTCGATAGCAGCTTCCTTCTCCAGCCGTACGCCAGCGATCTTCTCGTCGAACTCACGCAGGTCCGGCGGAGCGGTCATCCGTCGGATCCGCAACCGGGCACCGGCCTCGTCGATCAGGTCGATCGCCTTGTCCGGCAGAAAGCGGTCGGAGATGTAGCGGTCAGCCATCTGGGCGGCGGCCACCAGTGCCTGGTCAGTGATGGTGACGCGGTGGTGTGCCTCGTACCGGTCGCGCAGCCCGCGCAGGATGTCGATGGTGTGAGCGATCGACGGCTCGGCCACCTGGATCGGCTGGAAACGACGTTCCAGTGCGGCGTCCTTCTCGACGTACTTGCGGTACTCGTCGAGGGTGGTGGCTCCGATCGTCTGCAGCTCACCGCGAGCCAGCATCGGCTTCAAGATGCTGGCGGCGTCGATGGCGCCCTCGGCGGCGCCCGCACCCACCAGGGTGTGGATCTCGTCGATGAAGAGCACCACATCCCCGCGGGTACGGATCTCCTTCAGCACCTTCTTCAGGCGCTCCTCGAAGTCACCGCGGTAACGCGAACCGGCAACCAGCGCGCCGAGGTCAAGGGTGTAGATCTGCTTGTCCCGCAGCGTCTCGGGGACGTCGCCGCGGACGATGGCTTGGGACAAGCCCTCCACTACAGCGGTCTTGCCGACGCCGGGCTCACCGATCAGGACAGGGTTGTTCTTGGTACGGCGGGAAAGCACAGTCATGACGCGCTCGATCTCGGTCTCCCGACCGATCACCGGGTCAAGCTTGTTCTCCCGAACGGCCTGGGTAAGGTTGCGGCCGAACTGGTCCAGCACCATTGAAGAAGACGGTGCGTTGCCGGTCTCTGGTGCACCAGAGGTGGTCGACTCCTTACCCTGGAAACCGCTGAGTAATTGCAGCACCTGGTTGCGAACCCTATTCAGGTCCGCGCCCAACTTGACCAGAACCTGCGCAGCAACACCCTCGCCTTCTCGAATAAGGCCGAGCAAGATGTGTTCGGTGCCGATGTAGGAGTGATTGATCTGCAGTGCCTCGCGAAGGCTCAGCTCAAGTACCTTCTTCGCGCGGGGCGTGAATGGGATGTGTCCGCTGGGAGACTGCTGGCCGTGACCGATGATCTCTTCGACCTTCTGGCGGACGGCCTCGAGCGAAATACCCAGTGACTCCAATGCCTTTGCCGCTACACCTTCACCTTCGTGAATGAGGCCGAGCAGGATGTGCTCCGTGCCGATGTAGTTGTGGTTCAGCATGCGGGCCTCTTCTTGCGCCAGCACGACGACGCGCCGAGCCCGATCGGTAAACCGCTCAAACATGATTGCTCCTCGCTCTGGGTGCCGCTGGATCACCCCGGCGATGGGGTCGGCACCTTGCTCAACTCTAGTCGGCTCGGCGTGGCACAACAGCGCCCCCACGTTACGACCGTGTGAGAACTCGCGCCGACGGCGACACCGTCTTTAGTCCAACTGCGGGACAGTGCGTTCTGTTCCCCCTGGCGAGGCTGATCATCACAACGGTGGCCCGCCCTGGGCGACGATGACTCGTTCGCCCAGAGCGGACAGTGCCCCCACAGCGAACAGGGCACGGTGTTGATGCTGGCTAGGCGTGCGCGTTCTCGAACGCTTCCCGAATCTCACTCGATACGCGCCCGCGGCTGCTCACCTCGTAGCCGTTCTCCTGTGCCCAGGCCCGGATGTCACTGCTGGTCGCAGTTGCGCTCGACTTCCCACCCCGACGGCGGCGACCACCGATCTTCCGCGCGTTCGACAACCAGGGCGCCAGCGCGTCCCGTAAAGCACTAGCATTCTTTTCCGACAGATCGATTTCGTACTCTGCCCCGTCCAGCCCGAAAACGACTGTTTCGTCGGCGGTACCGCCGTCATAGTCGTCCTCGAGAATGATCTGCACCCGTTGAGCCATTGTCTTTCCTTCCAAGTCCCCCGAACAATCATCTGACGTCGATACATTACACCGACTAACACCTCCTCCGAGACGCTTACGAGTGCGATATCGACACAGACCTGTCCAGCGACTTGTTGTCACCCATCCAGAAGTCAGCGCGCGAGAACACCTTAGTTTGGATAAGTTGATCCGGCGAATCCGAGATCAGCCTTGGGCAGCAGGCATTCCGGTGAGTTTCATCCCACCGATTGGGGCACGATGGGGCAATGCCGTCCTTGTGCAAGCCGTGGCGAGATGCCTGGGTGGAGTCTGCGTACGGTGTTGCCGGTCACTGGCAGAACTCCTGGCCGGCTCAACACTTCCGTACCGCGGCGACCAGCACCTCCGCCTTGGCGGCAATGATCATGGCGACGCTGAGCTCCCGACCCGACCTCCGCGCGGTGGTCGAGCTGGGGGCCGGGGACGGCGCCCTGCTGACCGCGATCCACCAGGCCAATCCCGAGCTGTCGCTGTACGGGGTTGAGCTGCGGGAACGGCCAGTGGGGCTCGACGCCGCAATCAGCTGGTGCCGGGACCTCTGGGACGTCCGCACCGATACCTGGACCAGCGGAGAAGCAGCTCAGGCACTGTCCAGTTCCGACGGACCGACGGCCCTCCTCGCGGTGGAGTGGCTGGATGATCTGCCGTGTGTGGTTGCGGAACGCCGAGAGGATCTCGATCTACTGGAGGTCCACGTCGATTGCCACGGTGCGGAACGCCTCGGCCGGCCCCTAGGCCTAGAGGAGTCGCAGTGGACGACCCGCTGGTGGCCGTACGGGAGCCGGGTGGAGGTGGGGCTTGGCCGCGACCGCGCCTGGGCGGACGCGGTGCGGCGGCTACGTCGATGCGGCGGGCTGGCGTTGATGATCGACTACGGTCACCGCCGCCCCGCCCGGCCAGTCGACGGTTCGCTGTCCGGCTATGCCCGCGGCCGCCAGCTCGTACCGGTGCCGGACAAGAGCATGAACCTGACCGCGCATGTGGCCGTCGACGCGGTCCGAGATGCCGGCGAACAGGCCGGGGGCCGCACTGTGGTGCTGGCACAGCTGGTGGAGTTGGTGGCGACGACGGCGCCTGCCACCACACCGGACCCGCTGGCCGCCTTGGTGCAGCGCAGTCAACGGGCAGCACTGAGCTCGCCTCGGGTCTGGGGCCAGCAGTACTGGCTGCAGCAGGAGGTTCCCCGAAGTGACGGAGAGCGGGCATGACCGCCGCCGACGGTGTGGTGGACTGACGCCATGGGTGCACCGCTGCGGGTCCTGGTCGGGTCGCTGAGCCCGGGAATGCTGCCCGACGCAGCGGCGGCGGCGCCACCGGACGGGACAGTCCTGTTGGACCTGGGACCCGATCATCCCAGCCGAGCCGGGCTGCTCGAGCTTCGGCTGTGGACTGAGGCTGACCGGATCACGTCGGTCGAGGTGGTGGTGGGAGCGATGCACCGGGGTGCAGAGAAGCTGTTCGAAGTTCGCGACTACCGCCAGATCCTGATGCTGGCGGACCGGCACGACTGGCACGCTCCGTTCGCCGGCGAGCTCGGGATCGTGCTGACCTGCGAGCAGATGCTGGGGTGGGAGATCCCGGAGCGGGCCGCCTGGTTACGGACCCTGCTCGCCGAGCACACTCGGATCCTGTCGCTGCTGGGCTTTCTCGGCTACCTCGGGCACGTGGCCGGGCGGCCGGCTGCGGCCGAGGCGCGGGAACAGCTGCGGGCACAGACCTACCAGCTGACCGGCAACCGGATCCACCCGATGGCCAATCGGCTCGGCGGCCTGGCGGTGGACGCGGATGACCGGTGGCTGGATGAGGAGCTGGAGTGCCTGGACCAGGTGCAGCAGGTGACAACGACGCTGGTGGAGGTACTGGGCGTACCCGACCGCGGCCGGCTCGGCGCCGGAGTCGGCGTGCTGACGCCCGAGGTGATCTCCCAGTACGGAGTCAGCGGTCCCGCCGCCCGGGCCAGCGGAGTCAACCTTGATCTCAGGGTGCAGCAGCCCTACCTCGCCTACCCCGAGCTGGCGCCCCTGCTCGTCCGCGCCCCGGTGCCGCTGACCGGTGACGCCTCAACCAGGTTCGCGGTGATGGCCCACGACGTGTCAGTCAGCATCGAACTCGTCCGGGCTGCAGCAGAGCGGCTGCGTACGGTGCGCGGCCCGGTGTCGGTCAAGCTGCCCAAGATAGTCAAGCTGCCCGAGGGCGAGACCTATCTCGCCACCGAGGCGCCGCTCGGGATGGCGGGAGTCCATCTGGTGTCTCGGGGGGAGAAGACGCCATGGCGGCTGAAGCTGCGGACGCCCTCCTTCAACAATGTGGCGGCGCTGGAGTCCTTGCTGCTGCACGTGGGGGTGGCCCAGCTGGAGGTCACCTTGGCGTCGATGGGCTACGTGGTCGGGGACATCGACAAGTAGCGCTGGTCAGGCGAACCTCTGGTCGATCTCGTAGTTCGGCAGCATCACCGCGATCTCGGCAGCCAGGTCCACCACCGTGCTGGTGGAGTCCTGGACCGCCGTCGCGGCGGGAGCCGCTGTTAGCAGGGCCGCGCCGGCTGAGTCAGTGAGCACCCGCCTCGGCAGACCGTGGACCTCGGCGCCGGCACCGTCTCGACGCAGCGCTGCCAGCTCGCCGTCGCGGGCCCGTACCGTCTCCTGCAGCGAGCCGATGGTGCGCTCCCGCTGGGCAAGCTCACCCTGAAGGTGCGCCTGGTCGCGCTGCAAGGCGGCTATCTCACCCCGGAGGTTTGTCACGTGTCCACGCAGGGTGGAGATCTCGACCTGCAGGCCGTTGACTGTGACTCGCTGCCGTTCCACCTCGGCCTGCGCGGTACTGACCCGGCCGCGCAATACCTGCACCACGCGGGCGTTGTGCTGACGCTCCTCGGTCAGCGCCCGGCCGTGCTGCTGCGACAGGGTGAGCAGCTCGCGGGCATGAGCATGGCGGTCGGCCTTAACTTCCCGCCAGGCGTAGACGCACGCCGCCACTCCGGTAGCGACGGCCAGGGCAACGCCGATCCTGGCCACCCACACTGGTCCGAATGCGGCGGCGATGGCCAGCACCGTGCCGACGATGAGCAGGGTGAGGGAACTCCGTTGCAGCCGCGACGGGGCAGCCTGACGGGAGATCGCTGGAGCGGGTGAGGACACATCGGAATCCTAAGACCGATCGAGCTCCGCACCGGGTATTTGCGCCTGCTACTGGCGGGTGTCGAGCTCCGGCGTTTCTTCGTCGTCGTTGTCGGCGCCGGGGACCTTGCAGGCCCGCTCCAACAGCAGTCCCGCGACCGACAACGCCACCCCTGCCACTACAGCGATGCCGGCTCGGATCACCCTCTCCCGCGGCGCGTCGGCGTCGATTCGGGTCACGAACATCAAGGCGAAGGTGAGGTAGCCACCGGATACCACCGCGCCTGCGAGGGCCGACGCCTTGCCCAGGACCAGGAACGCGACCGCGCGAGAAGGGTCCATCCGCTGCTTGTGGACCTGGATCCGCTGGTAGGTGCTGTACGCCAGCACGCCGACCAGGCCGGTGATCAGGACCAGGGCGACAGGCGCTGTCCAGGGCACCCGGGGCGGCAGCAGGTCGAAGGCGTTGGCCACCACGACAACCAGCCAGCCGGCGAGCGCGCCCACCAGGGCCGCCACCGCCAGCGCCCGTGGGGGCGTGGTTGTCACTGACCCCCCAGAAGATCCCTCAGCCAACTACTCGACCGTTCCTAGTACGCCTCAACGACAAGGTCGTCCCGTCTGACCACACCGCTGGGCGGAGCGGCCAGCAGCAACTCTGCCACCGAACCCTTCCCAGGAAGCTCGGCGCGGGGGTCGATCTCGACCCAGGGCACCAGCACAAATGCTCGCTCGAATGCCCGCGGATGCGGCAGCCGGAGGTCCGGCTCGTCGCTGACGGTGTCGCCGACGACCACGAGGTCGACGTCCAACGTACGTGGGCCCCATCGCTCCGCGCGGACCCGGCCGTACGCATCCTCCACCGCCAGCGCGCGCTCGAGCAGGGTGCGCGGCTCCAACGTGGTTTCGGCGACGACGACCAGGTTGAGGAACGCAGGAGCGTCAGCGGGTCCGCCGACCGGCTCGGTCTCGTACACCGCCGACACGTCGACCACGATGACATCGGGGGTGTCGCGGATCGCGTCGAGCGCGCCCTGCAGGTTGCCCAGCCGGTCGCCGAGGTTTGAGCCCAAGGAGTACACCACTTTGCGCAACGGCTTGAAGCCGCTCAAGGTGTCGGCGTTCACGGCATGGGGGTTGGGGCTGGTCATGTCCTACTCCTTGTCAACGTGACAGCCACATCTGCGAACTCGACGGAGATCGGGGCGTCTGGTTTGTGCACCGTAACTTCGACCGTCTCCACTATCGAGACTCTCAAGCACGTCTGGGCAATTCGTTCCGCGAGCGCCTCGATCAGGTTCACCGGGCGGCCCTCGATGTCGGCCACGATGGCCACGGCGAGGGTGCCGTAGTCAACTGTCGCCGCGAGATCGTCGGTGGCGCCAGCTGCGGCGAGGTCGAGGGAGCAGTCCACGTCGACGACGAACCGCTGTCCCTGCAGCCGCTCGATGTCCAAGACCCCATGGTGTCCTAGAGCAGCGACGCCGCGCAGCGAGATCCGGTCGGGTCGTGGCCGAGGTCCGCCGACAGCCCCGGCCGGCGTAATGGGCTCTGCTGTCATGACACCTCCCCGGTTCGCGCTTTGTGCTGCGACCCTATCGGACCAGACAACCGCAGCTCCATGACCAAGCCATGTCTGCGGGCCAGCGGGGAGATTACCGTGCGATGTCACGCAGACGCGCCGCCACGGCTACGGCGTCACGATTCTGCCGTACCGAGTGCACCCGTACTGCCCAGGTTTGGCGCAGCGCCAGCACCGTGGTGAGGGCCGCCGAGGCGTCGTCCCGGTGGGGTGCCGGGCGTGGCTGTCCGTCCGCATCGGCCAGCAGCAGCCCGAGGAACTTCTTCCGGGAGACGCCGACCAGCATTGGCAGCCCCAGCGCGTCCAGCTCGTCGAGCCGCTGCAGCAGCTGCCAGTTGTGCTCGGCGGTCTTGGCGAAGCCCAACCCCGGGTCGATGATCACGGAGTCGGCGGCGATCCCCTCCTTCAGCGCCCGTTCCACTTGGCGGGTGAGCTCCTCGGCCACCTCCACCACCACGTCGCGGTAGACGGCGCGGCTCTGCATCTGGTCCGCATGCCCGCGCCAGTGCATGCACACGTACGGCACGCCAAGGTCCGCGGCTGTCGCCATCATGGCCGGATCGGCCTGGCCCCCGGAGACGTCGTTGACCATTCTGGCCCCGGCCGCTACGGCGGCGGTCACCACCGAAGCTCTCATGGTGTCGATGCTGACCACGGCCCCGGCCGCGGTGAGCTCCCTGATGACGGGGATGACTCGACGCAGCTCCTCAGTCTGGTCCGGACGTACCGCCCCTGGCCGGGTGGACTCCCCGCCGACGTCGATGATGTCGGCGCCCTCCGCCATCAAGTCGAGTGCGTGCCGGATGGCATCCGCGGGTTCGAACCATCTGCCACCGTCGGAGAACGAGTCGGGCGTCACGTTCACGACGCCGATCACCAGCGTCCGGCCCGGCTGAGGCAGGCCCGGCACGGTGGCGATTGCAGCGTTGTCCACCTGGGCAACCCTAGCCACTGGCCGCCTCGCTGACGGCAGATGCCCAGCTGTCCGAGCCGGTGATCAGCCCCGTCTGAGCCGGTGCTCAACCCGTCTAGCCAGTGGTCAGGACGAGCGACTCATGATCAGGCTCATTGCCTCAGCCCGGGTGGCGGCGTCGCGAAGCTGGCCACGAACGGCGCTGGTGACGGTCCGGGACCCGGGTTTGCGTACCCCACGCATGGTCATGCACAGGTGCTCGCACTCGAACACCACGATCACCCCACGTGGCTGGAGGATCTTCACCATGGCTTCGGCGACCTGGGTGGTGAGACGCTCCTGCACCTGCGGTCGCTTGGCGTACAGGTCGACCAACCGTGCCAGCTTGCTCAGGCCGGTGATCCTGCCGTCGACGTTCGGGATGTAGCCGACATGCGCTACCCCGCTGAAGGGCACCAGGTGGTGCTCGCAGCAGCTCCAGACCCCGATGTCCTTGACCAGAACCAGCTCGTCGTGGCCGAGATCGAAGGTGGTGGCGAGCACCGCCTCGGGGTCCTGGCGGAGTCCGCCGAACATCTCCGCGTACGCGCGGGCCACCCGGCCCGGGGTGTCCCGCAGACCCTCCCGGTCAGGGTCCTCGCCGATTCCGATCAGCACCTCCCGGATCGCGGCGGCGACCCGGTCATGGTCAAAGGGGGCGGCAACTAGCTTTGGAGCACCGCTGATCGCGTCCACGCCGGGGTCGCTCGGACCGGTCCGGCTGGTCCGGCTGGTCCGGTCCATGTCCGGCGTCGTGGTCACCGGAAATCTGGCCCATGTGGTGGCCACTGCTGACCCTCGGTGACTCCCGGCCCCTGCGGCGGCGTGGTGCCCCCAGCAGGCGGCTGCCCACCCAGCGGCGGGGTATGCGGTGGCTGACCCGGAAGATCGGCTGAACCCGGCTGACCGGGGAGCAGAGAAGAGCCCGACGGGCCCGGTAGCTGCGGCGGGACTGGAGTATGGCCCGGAGGAACCGGCGCACCACCCGGCGGTAGCTGACCGTTCGGGTGGTTGCCGTTGACCGACGGCGGGGACGGCAGCACCGGCGGCCTGCTGGAGGGAATCCGGGTGTTGGAGCCGGTCCAGGCGGGACGTCGCGGCCACAGCCGCAACGGCTTGAACACCTCCGCGACCTCTTGACGGTCCAGAGTCTCGCGCTCGAACAGAGCCCGCACCAGGTCATCCAGCACGTCGCGGTTCTCAGTCAGGATGTCGAAAGCCTCCTGATGAGCATTGCTGATCAGCTTGGAGATCTCTTCGTCGACCGCCGCCGCTATCTCCTCGGAGTAGTCCCGGCCATGACCGCCCATGTCCCGGCCCAGGAACGGCTCGGAGTCGGTGGAGCCGAACTTGACCGCACCCAACCGCTCGGTCATGCCGTACTGGGTGACCATCGCCTTGGCAACACTGGTCGCCTTCTCGATGTCGTTGCTGGCGCCGGTGGTGGGGTCGTGGAACACCAGCTCCTCGGCCGCTCGGCCACCCATCATGTAGGCCAGCTGGTCCAACAGCTCCGCCCGGGTGTTGGAGTACTTGTCCTGCTCGGGCAGCACCATGGTGTAGCCGAGCGCCCGGCCGCGCGGCAGGATGGTGACCTTGTGCACCGGGTCCGTACCGGGCAGTGCCGCAGCAACCAGGGCATGGCCGCCCTCGTGGTACGCGGTGACGAGCTTTTCTTTCTCGTTCATCAACCGGCTGCGCTTCTGCGGTCCCGCCACAACGCGGTCGATGGCCTCGTCCAGGTACTCCTTGGAGATCATCTTGGCGTTCTGACGGGCGGTCAGCAGCGCTGCCTCGTTGAGCACGTTTGCCAGGTCCGCACCGGTGAACCCGGGCGTACGCCGCGCGACCCCTTCGAGGTCGACGTCGGGAGCGATCGGCTTGCCCTCGGCATGCACCTTGAGGATCTGCAGCCGACCCTTCAGGTCCGGAGCCTCTACTGCAATCTGGCGGTCGAACCGGCCGGGCCGCAGCAGTGCCGGGTCCAAGACGTCTGGCCGGTTCGTTGCCGCGATCAAGATCACGCCGCCGCGGACGTCGAAGCCATCCATCTCCACCAGCAGCTGGTTCAGGGTCTGTTCCCGCTCGTCGTGACCGCCGCCCATGCCGGCACCACGGTGGCGACCCACGGCGTCGATCTCGTCGATGAAGACAATGGCCGGCGCGTTCTCCTTCGCCTGCTCGAACAAGTCACGCACCCGGGATGCGCCGACGCCGACGAACATCTCGACGAAGTCGGAGCCTGAGATGGAGAAGAAGGGAACACCAGCTTCGCCCGCAACGGCCCGGGCCAGCAGCGTTTTGCCTGTCCCGGGTGGGCCGTACAACAGGACACCCTTGGGGATCTTCGCGCCCACAGCCTGGAACTTGGCCGGCTCGGCCAGGAACTCCTTGATCTCCTCAAGCTCCTCGATGGCCTCTTCACAACCGGCGACGTCGCTGAAGGTGTTCTTCGGAGTGTCCTTGTTGGCCACCTTGGCCTTGGACTTGCCGAACTGCATCACCCGGCTACCGCCGCCCTGCACCGAGTTCAGCAGGAAGAAGAACAGCACACCGATGATCAGGAACGGAATCAAGGTGCCGAGCAGAGAGGAGAAGAACCCCGGTGTGGGGTTCTGGCCCACCCAACTGTCCAAAGTCTTGTCAGCCACGCGTTGGTTCAGCCGGGTGATCAGCTGGTCGCTCTGGTTGCCAACCCAGACCGCCTTGTACTTCGTGGCGGCCTGGTCCTTCATGGTGACGCGGATCTCCTGCTCACCATCAATCAGGGTCACCTCGCTGATCGGCTCAGAGCCGGCGATCACCGACACCACCTGAGAGGTGGGGACCTCCTTGTAGCCGCCAGCCAGCCGGCCGCTGAAGTCGACCAGCAGGCCGATCACCACGACTGCGAGGATGATCCACAGAAGTGGTCCGCGGAGAATGCGCTTGAAATTCATGACCTGCCTGAGGAGTTTTTCGGAGCCGCACTAGAGCCTTACCAACCGCAAGGCTAGCGTTTACACCCAAGTGTCCCCTAGTCGGCGAGGGTCCAGACGCAGGCGGGGACGACCACGTGCGCCAGCCGCTTCAGCTGTAGACGTGCTTGGACAGTGTCCCGACTGAGGTGAGGTTGCGATAGCGCCCGTCGTAGTCAAGCCCGTACCCGACGACGAACTCGTTCGGTATATCGAAGCCGACGTACCCCACCTCGACGGCGTTCCGCGCCGCCTCAGGCTTGCGGAACATGGTCATGATCCCCAGGCTGGCAGGGTTTCTCGACAACAAGTTGCTGATCAGGTACGACAGCGTGAGGCCGGTGTCGATGATGTCCTCGACCACCAGCACGTGGCGACCGCTGATGTCGGTGGTGAGGTCCTTCAGTATTCGGACCACACCTGAGGACTGGGTGCCCGAGCCGTAGGAGGAGATAGCCATCCAGTCCATCTGGACATGGCTTTTCATTGCTCGGGAGAGGTCAGCCATCACCATCACGGCTCCGTTAAGGACGCCGACCAGCAGCAGTTCCTTGCCCGCGTAGTCGGCGTCGATCTGGGCGGCCAGCTCGGCCAGCCGGGCCGCTACCTCGTCTGCGCTGTAGAGCACCCGGTCCAGGTCACCGGTGATATCTCTGTCGTCCACGGGGGTCAGCCTGCCATACCGATTCCTGGCAGCCGCACCGCAGGCGCGGGCGTCACTGGAGGCGGAGGCGCCCCTTACTGCGTACCACGGTGCCACCCGGAACGGCGATGCCGTGCTGCCCGTGCCAGTCCAGGACCAGCCCCTCGATTGCGAGTACGTGGCCGTAGCTGGGTTCGGTCGCTCCCCTGGCTACCAGCCAGCGACGCAGGGCCCGTCGCCGCAGCGCTGCCGGCAGGGTCGACAAGACGGCACAGTCGGCCGTCTCGGATTCGGGGTGCGCCTGCCGGGCGAGGTCGTCGAGCAGGTCGGCGTCGTCGCGGGCCAGCTCAGCGGTTCGTGCCAGCGCGGCGGCGATGCCAGGTCCCAGCTCCTGCTCGAGTACGGGCAGCACCCGGTGCCGGACCCGCACCCTGGCGTACGAGGGGTCACTGTTGTGGGGGTCCTGCCACGGCTCGACCCCGATCTCACGGCACGCCCGTGCGGTGACGGCCCGCGGCAGCTGCAGCAGCGGACGCAGGTACCGCCCGGTCCGCGCGCTCATCCCCGCCAACGACCGGGTGCCCGAGCCACGGGCCAGCCCGAGCAGCACTGTTTCCGCCTGGTCGTCCAAGGTGTGTCCGAGCAGGACGGTCGCGTCCCGCCGCTCCGCCTCCCGGGACAAGGCCGCATAGCGGACGTCGCGGGCTGCGGCCTCCATGCCTCGACCGTTGCCCGGATCCACGTCTACGCGTACGGCGAGGGCATCGGGGAAGCCCAGAGCGGTGAGCCGGGAGACCACCGTGGCCGTGACCCGGGCGGAGTTGGCTGACAAGGCGTGGTCCACCACCACCGCCGACAGTGCCAGCTGGTGGCGGCGCGCCAGCCGCTCAGCGGCGAAGGCGAGCGCGAGGGAGTCAGCACCCCCCGAGCAGGCCACCAGCACAGCCGGTTGCCCACCGACTCCCGGACCCGCTCGCCTCGAAGCAGCCCACGCGGCCTCGACAGCCTGAACCACGGCCAGCGTGGCCGCGCCCAGCTCACGCCGCGCCATCACACACTCGGGTCAGAGCTCTGATCGGTCAGAGGTCTGGGGCACCGAGGGGAGTGACCGGCTCAGCATGCACCCGCGCGACCCAGCCGTCGGGATCTGCGATCTCAGCCTTGCTCGGCAGCGTCTCCGGTGAGGTCCACACCTTGTTCAGACCCTCCATGCCGACGAGGGAGATCACCTGGCGGCAGAAAGCCGCACCGTCTCGGTACTGCCGCATTTTCGCATCCAAGCCAAGCAGCCGGCGGATGACCTTGTCGAAGCCCTGACCCTGCCGGCGAATGTTGAACTTCGCCCGGATCTCGGCGATAGAGCTGATCACATCCGGTCCCACACCGTCCATCACCACATCGGCGTGGCCCTCCAGCAGCGACATCACAGCCGTGATCTTGTCGATCGTCTCCCGCTGGGCTGGTGTCTGCACCAGATCGACGATGCTGATCTCGGTGCCGGTGCGTAGCGACTCCACAATCCTCGCCACCGCGTTCCGGATCATGCCGGCGAGGGCGGAGCTGTCGAGCTCGGCCGAGTCGATGATCTGCGCGATCTGGCCGTTCATATAGTCGCGGAGCCACGGCACCGCTGTGAACTGCACCCGGTGGGTCTCCTCGTGCAGGCAGACCCAGAGCCGGAAGTCGTGGGGCGGGATGGCAAGCTCCCGCTCCACCGAGACGATGTTGGGCGCGACCAGCAGCAACCGGCCACCCGGTTCGCCCGGTGCGCCGGGGAAGAAGGGGTCGAACTGTCCCAGCACCTTGGGGGCCATGTAACTCAGCAGGGCACCCACCTCGAAGCCGGTAAGCCGTGCACCCACCCCTTCCAGCGGGGAGTCCTGCAGCTTCTTGGCCGCTTTGGTGGTCAGCGGCAGCAGGATCTGCCGAAAGCCGTCGACGTTGGCCTGGATCCAGCCAGGCCGGTCCACCACCAGCACGGGCACCGTGCCGCTCTCGGTCTGCAGCCCGGTCACGTCGCGTACATACGCCCCGGCCCGGTCGGCGCACTCGCGCAGCGAGGCGACCGCATCGGCCGCCCCCTCCCGGGAGATGTCGGGGCCAGGCTTGACCAGCTTGCGGGCGGTGTTCAACGCCAGCGTCCAGTCGACCGTCGTAGGACCCGCGGGATTGTTGGCTGCGCTCATGGTGGTGACTCTATGCGCCGATTCCTGGCCAGGCCATGAGTGATGTCCATTAGCCACCCCCGAGTGGTCACCCCTGGGCTGTGGCGCGGGCGGCAGCTCACCGGCAGCCGCAGCTGCTGAGGGCACCGCCCAGGCGGTCCAGCAAGAGGATCGCGGCATAGCCGTTCGCCGCGTCGTTAATCAGAAACGCGAATACCATCAACGAGCCGTCTCTTGCCCGGACCACCCCTGCCAGGCTGTGCACGCCCGTCAGTGTTCCGGTCTTGGCGTGGAGAACTCCGATCCCGGCTGCGCTGGCAGAATCGTGGAACCTGGTCCGCAGGCTGCCTTCCACCCCGGCAACCGGCAGCCCGGTGACAACCGGCCGCAGCTGGGGTCGCTTTGGTCCTGCCGCCAGCCGGAGCACCTTTACCAGCGTGTCGGCGTGCACCCGGGTGCTCCGGGACAAGCCGCTGCCGTCGTGGATGGAGGTGGCGGCGTGCCAGACGCCCAGCGTGCGCAGGGTCCGCTCCACCACCGCCCGACCCTCGGCGAAGGAGCCGGACCGACCCGCGCCGATGGCCGCCTGCCTGAACAGCACCTCGGCCGCGTCGTTGTCGCTGACCAGCAGCAGCTGCTCGACGATGCGCTCCAGCGGCATCGATGACACCGCCGCAATGGTGCGATCCGACTTGGCCGCCGTGGCTTTCCGGACGGCGGTGACCTTGATTCCTTGCGCCCGCAAGGCCTTGGCGAAGGTCTGGGCTGCTGTGTTGGCGGGGTCGGACTGCCGCAGTCCGGGGGAGCCACCGTTGACGCGGCCTTCCTCCACCCACAACGCGGATAGCGGAGTGACCTGGTCGCGGTAAGCGTTGGGCCAGGTCCTGTTCCAGTCCGGTCCGGTGAACAGGGAGTCGTCATAGCCGAGACTGACCGTGCTTCGGCGGCTCTGCCGCAGCTGTGCTGCGGTCTCCTTCGCCAGATCCGCCACCGAGGACCGCCTCGGATAGGTGCCTCCCCGGGTTCTGCTAGCGAGGTACGGGTCACCACCGCCTACCAGAACGATCCGGCTGGCTGAGGCGCTGACGACCCTGGTGGTGAAGGTGTGCTCGGGACCTAGGATCTGCAGGGCTGCGGCGGAGGTGAGTAGCTTCATGGTGGAGGCCGGGATGACGGGAGAGTCGGCGCGGCGGGCATACAATCTGGCGCCGGTCGCGACGTCGAGGACTGCGCCACTCAACCCGACGCCTGAGTCATCAACCGCATCCAGGGCGGCTCGGACCTTGGCAGGTCGGGGCGCCGGCCCGGAGGTCACCGGAGTGAGCACCGGTTCGGGTACGTCCTGCGTTGGCTGCGCCGCCGGTGCCGGCCGGGCCGGGCGGGGACGGATTGAGGATGTGCCACCGGCGGGTGCGGAGTCGGTGGAACCACGGTGCGCAGTGAACGAGCCACCGTTGACCAGTGCGGCGAGGACAGCCGCGACAACGGCCAGCACAGCTAGCGATATCGCGATTCTCCGGGGACCCACATCCGCCTCTTCTCCATGCCCGATAGGCTCACAAGCCCGGGCACTCGGCGCGGACGAGTTTCAGCCGACACCTGCCCCTATCATAAGGAGGACCCGTGACAGATCCGACCACAGAGGTTGCGAGGGCGCCCTACAGCGACCTCACATTCGATGTCACAGTCGAGATTCCCAAGGGGAACAAGAACAAGTACGAAGTCGACCACAAGACCGGTCGGATTCGGCTGGACCGTACGTTGTTCACCTCGACCGCGTACCCGGCCGACTACGGCTTCATCGAGGGCACGCTCGGCCAGGATGGCGACCCGCTGGATGCGCTGGTGCTCGTCTCGGAGCCGACGTTTCCCGGTTGTCTGATCCGCTGCCGGGCCATCGCGATGTTCCGGATGACTGACGAGGCCGGCGGCGACGACAAGGTGCTGTGCGTACCGTCGGACGACAAGCGGCGCGAGCACCTTCGCGACATCGAGAACGTGCGCCAGTATCTCCTGCTGGAAATCGAGCACTTCTTCACTGTCTACAAGGACCTGGAGCCCGGGAAGTCGGTGGAAGGCGCGACATGGACGGGCGTCGCAGAAGCTGAGGAGGAGGTCCGAGCCAGCTTCAAGCGGGCCGAGGACAACCCCCACGTCCTCAGCCACTGAGTCTGATGGCGGGACCGAGCCGCGTGAACCCAGTTTTGTCACACCAGTTGGCAAGGCGCCGCGCGCCCAGGCTGGGCAACCAGCGAACGGCCCAACTGGTGTGACATTCCTGGGTTCTGCTAGAGCAGCGTTCCGATCCACCAGCCCACTGCGGCGGCGGCGACAGCCGAAATCAGCATTCCCACGGCGTTCGCTGCCGCTCCAGCCCATCGCCGCTGCTGCGCCAACCGTAATGTCTCCACGCTTGCGGTGCTGAAGGTCGTGTAGCCGCCGAGGAAACCAGCACCCACGACGACCTGCAACGTCGGTGGCAGCAGCGGCCCCAATGCGACGCTGGTGAGGATACCGAGCAGCAGGGATCCGGAGATGTTGATCACCGTGGTACCCCAGGGATAGCTGGCCGACAGCCGAGCTCGGATCGCCCCGTCCACGCCGAACCGGGTAGCGGCACCCAGACCGCCGGCTAGCGAGACCAGCAGAGCGGTGATCATGCCGTCCCCGCGTCCTGCGGTTCATTTCCGGGTCCCGGTTCGCCGGCGAGCCGGTGGGCGAGCACCATACCCGCTATCGCTCCGGCCACACCCAGCACCACGGTGATCACCGCGTATGCCGCCGCCTCCAGGATGTGACCGCTGCGCAGCAGGTTGTCGGTGTCGACCGCGAGGGCGCTGTAAGTGGTGAAACCGCCCAGAAAGCCGGTACCGAGCAGCAGCCGAACGGCGCGGAACCGGCCGCGGTCCGGTCCACGCAGCGCCAGCAGCTCCAGCAGCAGCCCGAGCAGCAGTGCGCCGACCACATTGATCCCCAATGTGGCGAACGGCACCCCGAACCACTGTGGCGTGACCGTGGTGAGGATGTACCGGGATGCGGTGCCCACCGTTCCGCCGACGAAGACCAGGGATGGACCTGCCAGGGTCACGACGCCAACACCTATCTATGCAGTGGGAAAGAACTGCACGAGCGTAGCTACTGACAGCGACCAGCCCACTGTGAGGCGGCTGTGCCTGTGTGGAGAGGTGGCTCGGCCGGTACTGTCGCCCGGTGA
>CADCUO010000077.1 GCA_902805915.1 uncultured Propionibacteriaceae bacterium
AGCTGTGAAGGATGACTACGTGGAACTGGTTCTGTCCGCGGTGGAGCGCATCCCGCCGGGTCGGGTGGCCAGCTACGGCGACATCGCAGAGTTCGTCGGCCAGGGCGGTCCCCGTCAGGTGGGACAGGTGATGGCTCGGCACGGCGGCGCAGTCGCCTGGTGGCGGGTGGTTCGCAGTGACGGCCGCCCAGCCCGTCATCACGAGGAGCAGGCACTGGCCCAGCTGGCCGCTGAGTCGACGCCGATGAGACATGGACGGATCGATATGCGCGGTTCCCGATTCGCCTTTACAGGGGAGGATTCGAAGAGGGATTCGCCCTGGGGTTCACAAGGGCCCTGAATGTGTGCAAGGCTTACGACGCTGTTGCAAGTGATCTGTGTCGTGGTAAGTGCTACGCCCCCAGAACTTTTGCGTGGGCGTCGGGGCTTCCCAGGCGTCCGACAGCTTTCGGGGCCGTGAGGTGCGGTTCCGAACTGCCAGATGCTAGGAGATTTCATGGCGCAGGGAACCGTTAAGTGGTTCAATGCCGAAAAAGGCTACGGCTTCATTGCCGTGGACGGCGGCGGTCCGGACGTATTCGTCCACTACAGCGCGATCGAGTCGCAGGGTTTTCGGACCCTCGATGAGGGCCAGCGTGTCGAGTTCGAAACCACGCAGGGCCCCAAGGGTCCGCAGGCCGACCAGGTCCACGCGATCTGAGTTTGTCACAACGTAAGACCCTCGTACGGGACCGTGCGGGGGTCTTCCGTACGCCCGGATCCGGGAGGCCTTTGGGGGACGTTGGTTTCCCACGTCAACGTGGGAAACTGGCACTTCACCCAACAAATCCGTTGGGTGAAGTGCCAGGTTTCTAGGTGAAGTCCCGGCCTCAGACGGAGCCGGTCGCCGCTCTGGGTTGCTCAGTACGCCGGCTGGCTCGGGTCGATCTGGTTGACCCAGGAGCTGACGCCGCCACCAACGTGGACCGCGTCTGCCAGACCCGCGCCGTGCACGATGGCCAGGCATTCAGCCGACCGGCTGCCCGCTTTGCAGTAGAGCACCACCTGCTTGTCCTGCGGCAGCTTCCCAAGGGCCTCACCCGTCTGGAAATCGCCCTTCGGAATCAGAACTGACCCCGGAATGGCGTTGATCTCCCGCTCGACCTGCTCGCGTACGTCGATGAGGACGAAGTCTTTCTTGCCCTCCTCCCGCTCGTGCAGCCAATCCTCCAGCTGCTGCACGCTGATGGTGTGTCCAGCGGCGGCGTCGGCGGCCTCCTCGGTGATCGCACCGCAGAAGTCTTCGTAGTCGATCAGCTTTGTGATGGGCTCACCTTCGGGGTCCCTGCGCAGCTTCAGCGTCTTGTAGCTCATCTCCAGCGCGTCATAGACCATCAGCCGGCCGATCAGCGGCTCACCGATGCCGGTGATCAACTTGATCGCCTCGGTCACCATGATCGACCCGATCGATGCGCACAAGACGCCGAGTACGCCGCCCTCGGCGCAGGACGGGACCATGCCGGGCGGCGGCGGCACCGGGTACAGGTCGCGGTACTGCGGACCTTGGTCGGCCCAGAACACGCTGACCTGGCCCTCAAACCGGAAGATCGACCCCCACACGTACGGCTTGTGCGACAGCACCGCGGCATCGTTCACCAGATAGCGGGTGGCGAAGTTGTCGGTGCCATCGACGATCAGGTCGTACTGGGCGAAGATGTCCATCACATTGTCGTTGTCCAGCCGGGTGTCATGCACGATGACGTTCACCAGCGGGTTGACCTCGGTGATGCTCTCTTTGGCCGACAGCGCCTTGGACTTGCCGATATCTGACTGGCCGTGGATGATCTGGCGCTGCAGGTTGGACTCGTCGACGGTGTCGAACTCGACGATCCCGAGCGTGCCGACGCCGGCAGCGGCGAGGTAGAGCAAGGCTGGGCTGCCCAGGCCGCCAGCGCCGATGACGAGTACTCGTGCGTTCTTGAGTCGCTTCTGGCCGTCCATGCCGACATCGGGAATGATCAGGTGCCGGCTGTAGCGCCGTACCTCTTCCAGCGTCAGCTCTGCAGCTGGTTCGACTAGCGGCGGTAAAGCCACGGTTCCTCCTGCTCGTGGTGACGTGCAGCTTGGGAGTCTGCACGCCGCGCCGGGCTGGCCCCGGCTCAACTGTTCGATCTTGTCGTGACAACACACCAGTCCCGGTCGCTATTCCGCGATCCGGACGTGAGCGCTACGTCACCGCTGCACGGCCTTGGTGATGGTGGTGGCGATGGTCGCCCAGTCAGTGTCCAGCGCCTGTCCCCGCTGCATGGACGCCACCGCCTCCTTGACGTTGACCATCTCCCGTACCACCACCCACGCTCGGGCGCGATCCTCGTCCAGACCGGCCCTGTCCACGACCGCGTAGAGCCGGTCGAGGATCGCCGTACGCAGGTTGCCGGTCGCGGCCGCCTCCTCCCACCGGTTCCACAGCACCGGCGCCACCTCGTACGCCGGGTCTCCCGACAGGGGTTTCGGGTCGATCACCAGCCAGGGCTCGCGATCCGCTGCCAGCACGTTGAAGTAGTGCAGGTCGGTATGCACCAAGGCCCCGTCAGTGGCGGGATCGGCGGCGAAGTCCCTGGCCAACGCGATGGCTTGCTCCACGTATCGCCGCGGCACCAGGTTGCCGGCCCGCAGAATGGTCAGCTCCTCCGACCACCGCGCTGCCTGCTCGGAGAGCCGGTCCAGCTGCGGGATCGCCGGCCGGTGCAAACGCTCGTAGAAGCCGGCGATGATCTCGCACGCCGCCAGTACCGGCATCCTGGTCAGGTCACGGCTGGCATCGGCCCGCTCCAGCAGCAGCACCGACCGGCGTGGATCCGCCCGGAGCAGCTGCACCACGCCATCCCCCGCCCAGGCCCGCAGCGCCAAGTGCTCGTGCTCGGCTTCTGGATGCGGCCACCCGAACTTCGCTGCAGCCTTCGTGCCGTCCTCGGTCAGCACCGGGACCACCAACGCGCCTTCGCCGGTGGCGACGACTCCGTCGATCCGGAGGCGCCACTCCGCCACGACCGTGGACATCAACCTCGGCAGCCGGTCCATCCATTCCGCCCAGGATGGGCTGAGGTCGGCGAAGCGGAGGAAGTGCTCGGGGATGGCCACGCTCATCCGCCCCACCATAGTCACGCGGGGCGGCAGGCGGTGCCGCGCTGGGGAGTGACGCCGCCACAGGTGCGGACCGCAATGCGCCGATGCGCCCACCGAGTCGGATTCCTGCCGGTAGCATGCGCCCGTGGCCAACACCCGTGTCCCCCGGATGCCTCGCGACCAACGGCGGGCGCAGCTGCTCAACGCAGCGGGAGACGTGTTCACCACCAGGGGCTACCACGCCGCCGCCATGGACGACATCGCCGACGCAGCTGGTGTCTCCAAGCCGGTGCTGTACCAGCACTTCCCCTCCAAGCTGGACCTCTACCTGGCGCTGCTCGACGGCAGCTGCGACCGCCTGGTGGAGATCGTCGAGCAAGCCCTCGACTCCACCGACGACAACGCAGAGCGCGTCGTGGCCACCATGGGCGCCTTCTACCAGTTCGTGTCTTCCTCTAGCGGGCAGTTCCGCTTCGTATTCGAGTCCGACCTCACCGGCGACGGCCAGGTGCAGGAGCGGCTCTGGCGGGTCAACAACGAGATCGCTGACGCAATCGCGGAGGTCATCTCCGAGGACACCTCGCTCCCTCCGGACGAGGCCAAGCTGCTCGCGATCTCTCTGGTCGGCATCGCCCAGGTGAGCGCGCGGTACTGGGTCTCCAGCGGTGTCCACAAGATCGCCGTGGATGAGGCCAAGCAGCTGGTGAGCAGTCTTGCCTGGCGCGGCATCCGTGGGTTCCCCCGTACCGATCACGCCGACCACGAGAGGTAGGCCCCCGGCCTCGCAGGATCAGCCAGCCGCCGGCGCGCCATGCACGTCGACTGGTTACGCTCACGTCGACTAGGCCGATGCCGTGCGAAAGTGGACCTGCGATGACAGTACGTGCCCCAGACCCAGCTGCGTGGAGCTGCCCCAACTGCGCGGCGGAGCTGAACCCAGATGGCAAGTTCTGTGACGCGTGCGGGGCTGCAGTGGCTCCAGCGGCAGCACCGCCTCCGCAGTCGCCCGACGGGCTTGAGTCGCCGACCGCATCGTCGCCCTCAGCCGGGTCCGGCACGAGTGACGGCGGTATGGCGGGAGGCGACGGCTCCTCCCGTACATATCCGACCGAAGCCCCCACCGAGCGCGACCACCGCGACCACTACGTCGAGAGCCCGGCGGCCTGGGTAGCCGCTGTCTGCGACCGCGGTCTCCGGCATCCCCGCAACGAGGACGCAACCGCGGTGGCTGCAGATCCGGAGCAGGGGTCCCGGGCCGTCCTGGTGGTCTGCGACGGTGTCTCGAGCTCGTTGGACTCAGACGTGGCCAGCTTGGCCGGGGCGCGGGCGGCGCGTGACGTACTGGTCACGCCTGAGCCGGACGGATCAGACACGGCAACGAGCCGCGCCGGGGCAATCGCCCGCTCGCTCGAGGCTGCGGCGGCTGCGGCCAACGCCGCGGTCGTAGCCAACACCGCGATGGAGAGCACGAACGCCGCCTCATGCACCTTCGCAGCAGCTGTGATCGAGGGTCACCTGGTGGTCTTCGGCAATGTCGGTGACTCCCGGGTGTATTGGATCCCAGATACCGGTGAGCAGGAGGCCCCCGTCGAGCTGAGCCTCGACGATTCGGTCGCCCAAATGAGGATCTCTGTCGGAGTTCCCCGCGAGCAGGCTGAGAACAGTCCCCAGGCGCACGCGATCACAAAATGGCTCGGCCGCGAGAGCCCCGACTTCACGCCGCGGACCGGAGCGGTCACTGTGACCAGTCCCGGATGGCTGCTGGTCTGTTCCGACGGCTTGTGGAACTACGTCTCCGAGGCCGCTGATCTGCAGCTTCTGGTGAGCCAGCTCGGTGATGGCAGCGCGGACGCGTTGCCGCTGGCGCAGGCTCTGGTCGGATGGGCCAACGAACAGGGCGGCAAGGACAACATCTCGGTGGCGTTGGCCAGACATTAGGTGAGCTGGCCGCCGTACCGCTGGCTGTTTCTGCCCGTACGGCTCATCCGCCATGCGCGAACACGGTCACGGTTGTGGCGTTCGGTGTGGCACGGTGGCTACCGAACACAGTCGCACAACGTGCCGCGCTCGAAGTACGACGCTGCGGACATCGAGCAGGAGGAACAGTGGAGATCAAGATCGGCATCCGCCAGGTGAACCGCGAGATCGTCGTCGAAAGCAACAAGTCGGCCGCGGACGTGCAGCAGGATTTCGCGGAGGCGCTGAAGGCCGGTGGGCTGTTGACCCTCACCGATGAGCACGGCCGCAACGTACTCATCCCAGCCGAGGCGATCGGCTACCTCGATATCGGCGAGGAGAACGCCCGCCGGGTCGGTTTCGGCTCCGTCTGACCTGTTCGCTGAGGTAGCCGCCCACGTACCCGGGCACGCCGCCTACACCCCGTACTGTCTGCATCAGGCCCGCACTCTGCACGAGATACTCGCACTTCACCCAACGGATTTGTTGGGTGAGGTGCGAGTATGCCACGTTAACGTGGGGAACTCCGCGGCCCAGACCGGTCCCGCGCAAGCGAGGGAGCCACGGCGAACCAGATCAGGCCTGCAGGCCCAGGGTGGCCATCCGCTTGGTGTGGTTCTCGATCAGGCGGGAGAACATCCGACTGATGGCGGCGAGGTCCATGCCGGGTCGGTCCACGGTGCCGGCCAGCAGGCTGGTGAGCGCGTCGCGGTCCGCGGCTACCCGTTGAGCCTGACTGAGGGCCTCACCGACCAGCCGGCGGCCCCACAGGGCGAGTCGGCCCGCCACCTTGGGGTCCGCGGCGATGGCAGCCAGTACTCGGTCGACCACGAAGTCGGCGTGCTCGTCGTCGTGCAGCACCTCGTACACCAGCGTCCTGGTGCCGGCGTCGACGAAGGCGGCTATCTCGCGATAGAAGTCGGCCGCGAAACCGTCGCCGACATAGGCTTTGAGCAGGCCCTCCAGCCAGGTCCTCGGCGCGGTGTACTCGTGGAAGGCGTCGAACGGCGCATGGAACGGTTGCATCGCCACCATCACGTCTGCATCGAGCTGCTCCAGACGGGACCGTACCCGCCGGAAGTGGTCGATCTGGCGCGCCGCCATCTCGGCGATATGGACCTTGTCGGCCAACGTGGGAGCCATTCGCGCGTCCTCGGCCAACCGCTCGAACGCGGAGAGCTCACCGTAGGCGAGCACTCCCAGCAGGTCGATCGCCCCGTCCCGGTAGTGCTCATCGTCGGCAATGAGGCCGGTGGCAGCGACGTCAGACCCAGCCACACCGGCCCTCGCCAGGGGGACGTCCGTGGCCTCGGCGTGGGAGGGCAGGTCGCTCATGAAGCCAACCCTACGGCGATTCGGGTGCGTACACGGTAGACTGCATAGGTACGCAACGTTAAGTGCGTCCCTGGGTCCTGGCACCGCTGCGTAGCGATGTGCTGGACGGCCAGGTGAACTCTTGACTTTCAACAACCGTAAAGGCGAGACCCTGAGCAACGAAACCACGGACGCGGCAACGCCGACGGCCGACTCCACCAACACCCAGCCGACACCCGATGTGGTCCCACCCGAGCCGGTCCTGCAGCAGACGTTTGCCGATCTTGGGGTTGCGCCCGACATCTGTGAGGCGCTGGCCGAGGTAGGCATCATCCACCCCTTCCCGATCCAGTCGATGGCGATCCCGATCGCGCTAATAGGCACCGACATGATCGGGCAGGCCCGAACCGGTACCGGCAAGACCCTCGCCTTCGGCGTCACGCTGCTGCAGCGGATCATCGCCCCGGGCGAGCGGGACTACGACCAGATGGCCAAGCCCGGCGCGCCTCAGGCCCTGGTAGTGGCACCGACCCGCGAGCTTGCCAGCCAGGTCAGCAAGGACATCGCGGTGGCCGCGAACCGGCGGGGCGCCCGCGTCCTCACCGTGTACGGGGGCGTCGGCTACGACACCCAGCTGGACGCGTTGAAGGAAGGTGTTGACGTCGTCGTCGGCACTCCCGGCCGGCTGCTGGACATCGCCGACCGGGGCGCGTTAGACCTCAGCCACATCAAGGTGCTGGTGCTGGACGAGGCGGACGAGATGCTGGACCTGGGCTTCCTGCCCGACGTCGAGCGGATCTTGGCCAAGACTCCGGAGCTCCGGCAGACAATGCTGTTCTCAGCCACGATGCCCAGCGCGATCGTCACCATGGCGCGGCGCCACCTGCGCCACCCGGTGAACATCCGGGCCGAGTCAGCCCAGGAGGCGACGACAGTGCCCGCCACCGCGCAGTTCGTCTACCAGGCGCACGACCTGGACAAGCCTGAGGTGGTCGCTCGTATCCTGCAGGCTGAGAACCGCAACCGCGCGATGATCTTCTGCCGGACCAAGCGCAGCGCCCAGCGGGTCGCCGACGACCTGGCCGAGCGCGGCTTCGCGGCCGCGCCCATCCACGGCGACCTGTCACAGATCCTGCGGGAGAAGGCGCTGAAGAAGTTCCGTTCCGGCAGCGTGGACGTCCTGGTGGCCACCGACGTGGCAGCGCGCGGCATCGACGTGGAGGGTGTCACCCACGTCATCAACTACGAGTGCCCCGAGGACGACAAGACCTACGTGCACCGGATCGGGCGGACCGGCCGGGCCGGCGCCTCCGGTATTGCCATCACCTTCGTCGACTGGGCTGACCAGACCCGGTGGAAGGTCATCAACAACACCTTGGGGCTGCCTTTCCCGGAGCCGCAGGAGACGTACTCGACGTCGGAGCACCTCTTCCACGACCTCGGCATCGAGCCGGGGACGAGGGGTCGGATCGCTGCCGCCCCTGAGGAAGACGCTGCGGCACCGCGGGAGCGGACGCCGAGTGCACCGCGACCAAAGCGCGAGCGCAGCCGCAAGCGCACCCACAACGGCCGACCCGTTGAGGCAGCCCCCGCCGAGGCTGCAGTGACGAGTCGGGAGCACATCACGGAGACTCCTCAAGCCAGCGAGGCGTCTGACCCGGCACGCCGGCGTCGCCGCCGGCGTCGCTCCACCGAGTCGTCAGACCTGGCGAGCTCCGGCGCTAACTCGCCCTTCGGCGAGTAGCTACAGCGCCGGTTCTCCCTGCAGCGGTAGCCGTAACTGCCCCTGAGGATATGTACGCTTCGGACGCTTCCGAAGATCCTCACTCCCAGCGGCAAAGTAGGCCCGATGTACTCCAGAACTCTCGCCGGACTGATCCTCATCGTCTCGGTCTGCCTCACCGCAGCGGTGACGCCCTCCACCGCGGCAGAGGCCGCACCCATCAGGGCAACCCGCACTACTCCGGCGACCGTCAAGACCTACCGCTACGACAACAACAGCCGGGCGCAGAACCTGGACGCCTACTACGACACGTCGGCGAAGGGCAGGCCCTGGATCATGGTCATCCACGGCGGGTCCTGGTACGGCGGTAGCAAGCACGGAACGCTGTCCGCGGTGAGAGCGTTTCGCAAGGCTGGGTTTGCGGTGTTCAACATCAGCTATCGGCTGAGCGGGGAGGCCGCCTGGCCGGCACAACGAGTGGATGCCGCTACCGCGCTGAAGTGGATCAAAGCCCATTCCGAGAAGTTCGGCATCGACCCGGGCCGCGGCGCGGTCTACGGCTTCTCCGCCGGTGGTCATATCGCAGCCCACCTCGGCACCGCGGGATCGGGCGGGGCGCGAACCAACGCCGTACTGACCGTGTCTGGGGTCAATGATCCCTATCGTGGCTGGAGGTATGCCTACGACCGCAGGTATGCCCGTTCCGAGGGCGTCGTCTGGAACAAGAGGATGATCCGTGTCGCCAAGGCCACCAAGAAGCTCCTCGGCCGCACCACCCCCAAGACGAACTGGCCCAGATGGCATGCGGCCATCCCGGGCACCCGCGCCTCGGCCGGGGACGCGCCATTTTTGATGTACCACGCCCTCGACGACCGATCGGTCGGATGGGGCCAGTCCGAGGCCTTGCGTCGCAAGCTCACCACAAAAGGCGCGCAGGCCACATTGGTGCAGGTCCGGACCGGCGGCCACACTCAGCGCATCCTCTTCGACAACCCGGCCCGCCGAGCCAGCGCGATCGCGTGGCTCAAGAGACAGACAGCCTGACGGGGGCATCGCAGATTACTCACGTGCCCGCGCAGGTCACAGCGACGTCCGCCGGCGCGGTCGTAGGGTGAACGCATGCCCAGTGCCCGCAGCGTTGTCCGCCCCCCTGAGATCCTCTCCAACCAGGTTTCACTGCCGGGCCGTGGTGTCGAGCTCGCCCTGGATTGGGTCGAGGTAGCGGTACCGGCGGGGAGCGTGCTGCTGGTGCATGGCTACACCGGCAGCAAGGAGGACTTCTCTGCGGTGCTGCCGTTGTTCGCCGAGGCGGGCTACTGCGCGTACGCCTATGACCAACGCGGTCAGTACGAGAGCAAGGCCGAGGGCCCCTTCTCGCTCGACTCCTGGGCTGACGATGCTGCGGCGCTGGCCCGCATCCTGCCGGGACATCGCGACGGCTATCCCATGCATCTGGTCGGGCATAGCCTGGGCGGTCTGGTGGTGACGCGGGCCGCGCTGCGCTCCCCCGAGCTGTGGAGCTCTGTCACCCTGCTCTGCTCCGGTCCCGGTGGTCACGGGGAGCAGGCGCGGTTACGGCTGATGATCTCGGCGCTGGCCGAGTTGGACATCGCCGAGGTGCAGCGTCGTAAGCGACAGCTGGAGCTGTCCGAAGGAGCGCTCCCCGGCACCCCGGAGGTGGAGGCGTTTCTGGCGCACCGGTTCCTCTCCGGAAACCCTGCTGCGCTGTCTCAGATGTCGCAGCTACTGATCGACACACCGGACCAGATGGCTGCTCTGCGTGCTACCGGCCTACCGGTACACGTCGTCTACGGCGAGCGCGATGCCGCCTGGCCGCAAGCGGTCCAGGACGACATGGCTGCGCGGCTCGGTACGGTCTCCGTCGTGATCCCGGACGCCGATCACTCACCAGCCATCGAACAGCCGCAGGCAACAGTCGACACACTGGTAGCCCTGTTCAGCCAGTCACGCTGACACGGCCCGACACCGTGTGTGCCGGCAGTCGGCTCACCTTTTCGTACGACGGCTGCCGCCGTGCCAGTCTTGCTCGGTGCCAACCTCGTCAGCATCCACCCCGAGACCCGGCAGCTGCGGCAGCTCCCGCAGACTGCGCTTGAGCTCGGCAAAGCCGGCGAACTCCGCGAGGCCGATGACATGGTCCCACAGCCGGACAGCATCATCAGGCTCAGGCAGCCGGCTGATCACGGGTCCGAAGAAGGCCACGCCCTCCGTCGGCTGGAAATGGATGATCGGCGTGCCCACGTCCTTTCCGGTGAGGCTGAGCGCCTCGTCGGTCTCGGCTTGGATCTCCACGTCGAGGGAGTCGTCGTCGACGGCGTCGGCCAGCCCCGACGGCAGCCCGAGCTCGGACAGGATGGGCGCCACGAACTCACGGCTACCGCGACGATCCTGGGAGGGATCCGACTCAGCCACGGGTGTCGGCTCGAAGATCGCGTTACCGAGTGCCTCGTACAGCGGGCCTACTGCCTCTCGCCCATGCTCGGTACGGGTACGAGCCGCGACCCGGAGCAGTCTCAGTCCGGCAGTGTGCCCGGCCTCGTACTCCGGCGGGAAGTGGCTGTCGTAGTCCACGGCGCGGTTCAGTATCCGTAGCGAGATGAACCGCCAGTCCACGGTGTAGCTGCGTCGGGCCATCACCTGCCGGACCCACTTGCTGGTCATCCAGGCGAAGGGGCAGACCGGGTCGAAGTAGAAGTTCAGGTCGGTACTGGGCAGCTCGGTGTCGGGCGCGTCATATTCGGGCAAGTGGGGTGCGCTCACGTCGCTGATCCTGACAGCCGTTGCGTCAGCTCCTGAATGACCTTCTCCATTCGGACCTGCTCGTGAGCCGCCAACAACCCATAGGTGAAGCCGTTGTGGCCGATGGTGGATCCGGCTTCGGCTCCGACCCGGCGCAGGAACTCTCTGCTGACGCTTGCATCTTGGTACTCACCCAGCGACGTCTGGATCTCCTTGGCGCTCTGCACCGTCTTGGCAGCCTTGTGCCCGAGCGCAGGCTCGGCCAGCTCGGCGGCATACCGGAGCCGCTTGGCCGCTTTCCGAGCCGCGTGCAGTGCTGTCGGGTCGTTCTCCAGCGCGGCCTGCAGACGCCGGTTGAAGGTACGTCGGGCGCGGCTGAGGAACTCGGCCGCCGCCGCGGCTGGCTGTCTCGAGGCGTCGGTCAACGGGGCCGCGAGACGCCACTCATTCATTGTCCTCAGCAGCTGCAGGTAGCGGTCACTATTTAGTGCCTCGGCCACCTGCTCCAGGTAGCCGGCACGTTGCTGCGCCAGAGTCCCACGGATGTGGGAGGCGACCGGCCCGAGCACCTCCTCAGCCGGCAGCTCGGACACCTGCGACTCGAGTCGGGCACTCAGGATCTCGGCGTCTCGCACCTGGCCGAGCACGACGGCGATCCACCGCAGCTCCTGGTTCAGCACTGTCGCCTGCTGTGGCTCGAACACCGTACGGAAGACCCGCAGAGTGCTGCGTAGCCGACGCAGCCCGACCCGCGTCGGGTGCACGACCGCCCGACCCATCCGGAGGCCGAGGTCACCGCGGTTGATGGCTTCGATCTGCTGGCGCAGGTAGGCCTGCACCAGGCCACCGACGTGGGACAGGTCGGCTTCCTGCTCGGCGATGGCACCAAGGGAGAGCAGCACGTCCAGCCGCGACGAGGAGGGCTCGACCGCCCCCAACGAGCGGAGTTCCTCACA
This sequence comes from uncultured Propionibacteriaceae bacterium, assembly GCA_902805915.1. Taxonomy (GTDB): domain Bacteria; phylum Actinomycetota; class Actinomycetes; order Propionibacteriales; family Propionibacteriaceae; genus Microlunatus. Next base: position 11,815 of record CADCUO010000077.1, read on the forward strand.
CACTTCCGACAGCGTGTCGGCGTCGGTTCCCCCAGCCGAGAGCTCGATCGTGCGCCAGCCGGCAATGGAGGACTCGAGCCCCATCGTGACAGCCTCGAGCCGGGTGTCGACGAGCTCCAGCTGCGTGGTTCCGGCGGCGCCGGGAATTCGGTACGCGGTATCGGCCCGGCTGACGCTCAACACGGGTGTCAGATCCTGGCCGCGCCGGATGCCGAGCAAGACGTCCGCAATGGGATCCGGCACCGTCGTCGACGTCGAGGTGCTCTGCATCTCGACGTCGCCACCCGACGTCTCCAGCAGCCAGCCCGCCGCGGACTCACCGGTTCGCCGGGACAAGGTCAGCCGCAGCCGTTGCAGGTCCTTCTCAGCGGTGTCGTAGTAGGTGGTCTCCGACTCCGTTGTAGTGACCTGAGCGTTGTCCTCACCAGCAGCGAAGCGGTTGAGGTCGGGCAGCGCGAAGTCCGGCTCGACGTCGAAACGGGCTGTCTTCGTGCCTGGCATGGTTAGCATCCATACATTCTCCCAGGCACCGGGTAACAGGTCCGGGACCCCGGTGGCGCGGCAGGCCAGCCGACCTCGCCGTCGGGGATACAAGCCCGGTCATGGTGATGGCGGCTGCCCCAGCCGGCGCTCCAGCTCGGCGAAGACAGCGGGGTCGGTGGTGTTGCAGCCGAGTTCGTGATTGGTCTTACCGGTGCCGTGGTAGTCGCTGGAGCCGGTCATCAACACCCCGAGACTGTTGCCCAGCTGGCGAAGCTCGGCCCGGGTGGCGTCATCATGATCTTGGTGATCCACCTCGAAGCCGTCAAGACGATCCACTGTGATGAGCTCCTCGAGGACTTCCGGTGGCAGCACCCGCCGCCGGCCACGACCCCACGGGTGGGCGATGACGGCGATGCCACCGGCACCGTGCACCAGCTCGATGCCACGTGCGACGTCGATCGCGTACCGATGGACATGGGCCGGTCCACCGTCGGCCAGAAAGCGGTCGAACGCCTCGGTCCGGTCACGAACATGCCCTGCGGCCACCAACGCATCGGCGATGTGCGGGCGTCCCACGGACGGGCTGTCACCGACGAAGGCCATCACCTGTGCCTCGCTCACCCCCACGCCCAGCTCCTCCAGCTTCTCCAGCACCGGAAGCAGCCGCCCGGTCCGACCCGAGCGGACCCTGGTCATCTCCGTCGCCAGCGCGGCGTTGGACGGATCTGCACCGTAGGCCAACAAGTGAACACTGTTCCCGCTGCGCGAGCAGGAGAGCTCGATACCGCGGACCACCTGCACCCCAACACGCTCCCCAGCAGCGACGGCCTCGGTCAATCCGTCGAAGGTGTCATGATCGGTCAGCGCCACCACATCGAGCCCCGCCTGCGCCGCCTTGCCGACGAGCTGGGCGGGTGCATCCGTCCCGTCAGACACGACTGAGTGGGTGTGGAGGTCGATGAGCATGGTCAAGAACTATCACGGCCGACCCGATGCGCCCCGTGCGGTAACCGACTGGTTCAGCTAGGTGCCGGTAGCAGCCCACGCACGATCCGCACCCCCACCGAAACCCTCGCCAGCTCCGCTCTGCCGGCGCAGATGGTCTCCAGTGTCATCACCGAGGCGGCTACCGCCGGGTTCGCCTGCTCCCAACGGCAGATCATCTCCTCAGCTGACGCCCCCGCTTTCCCTGTGGCCAGCACCTCCGCGGTGAGCAGGGCGTGCAGGTTCTGCAGATCGTCGCGCAGGGCAGCCCGGGCCATCGTCTGCCAACGGTCGTCTCGAGGCAGGTCAACGATGCGGACCAGCAGGCGATCCAGCCCGATCCGCTGGGACAAGGTGAAGTGCACTCTGGCTACTCGCACGACGTCCATGCCTCCCCTGCGGGCGGTCTGGACGATGTTCAAAGCGGCGTAGGCGGTGGGCAACGCGGCAATTATCGCAGCGGTCGCCTCGTCCACCCCCTCTTCGCGGTACCGAGCAAGACGGGCCCGGTACGCCACCGCCTCCCTGCCCTGCACCAGTTCGGGAACGCTCTCCAGCACCTGCTGGACCCCAGCGGCTAGCTGGTCGACGACACCATGGATGTCGATCGGCGGGCGTCCGTTGTTGATCAACCATCGAGTGGCCCGCTCAACCACAGTACGAACCTCCAACCGCAACCGGGTTTGCACCGCGGCGTCGATCACATGATCAAGTTCGCCGATCCGCGCAACGAGGGGAGCTGCGTCGAAGATCAACCGAGCCGCCATCTGCGCTCTGATCACCTCGGCCGCTACTGCTCCGGTCTCCGCTGACAGCCGATGGAAGGCCGTGATGCCGGCGGTGTTGACGAAGCGGTTGACCGCAACGGTGGTGATGATCTCCCGATGAAGCCGATGCTGCGGCATCTGCCCGGCGTAGCGCTGTTGCAAGGCACTCGGGAAGTAGCTGATCAACAGGTCGGACAGGTTGGGGTCATCAGGCAGGTCTGACTGGAGCACCTCACGCTCCAAGGCGATCTTGGTGTACGCCAGCAGGACCGACAGCTCCGGTGAGGTGAGACCGCGCTTGGCAATTCGGCGAGCCCTCATCTCCTCCGATGACGGCAGGAACTCGATGTCTCGATCTAGGATCCCCTTCTCCTCCAGCCGTTGGATCCAGTCCTCGTGCACCCCGGCCATCGAATAGGACTGGAAATCGCTGTTGGCCAACGCCAGGTTCTGACCGTAGTTGTTCTGCAGCACCTGAGCCCCTACCTCATCGGTCATGGACGCAAGGAGAACATCGCGGTCGGCGAGGCTGAGCCGGCCGGCGGCCATCTCCCCAGCCAGCAGAATCTTTATGTTCACCTCATGGTCGGAGGTGTCCACCCCGGCGGAGTTGTCGATGAAGTCGGTGTTGATCTTGCCGCCCTTGGCGGCGTACTCGATCCGTCCCAGCTGGGTCAGTCCAAGGTTTCCGCCCTCACCGACAGCTCTGGCACGCAGATCCGAGCCGTTGACCCGGAGTGCGTCATTGGCCTTGTCTGCAACCTGAGCGTTGGTCTCAGTGTTGGCCTTGACGTAGGTGCCGATGCCGCCGTTCCACAGCAGGTCGACCGGCGCCTTCAGGCAGGCAGTGATCAACTCCGTCGGCGCTAGGGCCTCCACCTCCTCGCCGATCCCCAGACTCTGGCGCATCTGCGGTGTGATCGGGATCGACTTGAGGGTGCGGGCGAACACCCCACCGCCGTCGGAGAGCAGCGAGATGTCGTAGTCAGCCCAGCTGGAGCGCGGCATCGCGAACATCCGGGCCCGCTCGTTCCAGCTGACCTCGGGGTTCGGGTTCGGGTCGATGAACACATGACGGTGGTCGAATGCCGCCACTAGCTTGATGTGCTTGCTGAGCAGCATCCCGTTGCCGAAGACATCACCACTCATGTCGCCGATCCCCACACAGCTGAAGTCGGTGGTCTGACTGTCCATCCCCATCTCGCGGAAGTGGCGTCGTACCGACTCCCAGGCTCCGCGCGCTGTGATGCCCATCCCCTTGTGGTCATAGCCTGCTGAGCCGCCGGAGGCGAAGGCGTCACCGAGCCAGAACCCAGCCCCGACCGAGATCTCGTTGGCGATGTCGGAGAAGGTAGCGGTGCCCTTGTCGGCTGCGACCACCAGGTACGGATCGTCCGCGTCGTAGCGAACGATGCCGGGAGGTGGCACCACCTGTTGCGCGACGATGTTGTCGGTGACGTCCAGCAGGCTGGAGATGAACAGGCGATAGCAGGCGATGCCCTCGGTCAGCCAGGCGTCCCGGTCCACGCTGGGGTCCGGAAGCCGCTTGCAGTAGAAACCGCCCTTGGCGCCAACGGGGACGATTACGGTGTTCTTGACCATCTGGGCCTTCACCAGGCCCAGCACCTCGGTACGGAAGTCCTCGGCCCGATCGGACCACCGCAGCCCGCCACGTGCCACCGAACCGAAGCGAAGGTGCACACCTTCCAGGCGAGGTGAGTAGACGAAGATCTCGAACGCCGGCCGGGGTTCTGGCAGCTCGGGGATCAAGCGGGGCAGCAGCTTCATCGCAATCGCCGGCCGATCCGGTGAG
>CADCUO010000078.1 GCA_902805915.1 uncultured Propionibacteriaceae bacterium
CATCGGCGATGTCGGCGGCGGCATCGGCGACATGTTCGGCGACCTCTTCGAGTGAGGTCGACCAACCCTTCCGAGCGGCGCCAAGCCTGACCTAGGCCGGTCCCTGCAAGGTCTGCACTACGTGCGTCAGCGTCTCTGCACAACCGGCGTCGACCTTGACGGTGGCGAGCTCGTCGCCCCGGGTCCGGCCCCGGTTGATGATCACCACGGGGCGCTGCGCCTTCCACTGATGCCGGACGAACCGCAGCCCCGACATCACCGTCAACGAAGATCCGACCACCACCAGCACATCGGCCTGGTCCACCAGCCCGTAACACTCCTGCACCCGTGGCTTGGGGACTGACTCACCGAAGAAGACCACATCGGGCTTCAGTCGACCGCCGCAGACCAGGCAGTCAGCCAGCACGAAGCTGTGCCAGTCGTCGGTCACCGCGTCACCGTCGGGGCGCAGCTCAGCGTGCTGCAGGATCGGTTCTGCACGAAGGCCCGGGTTGAGCAAGCCCAACCGATGCTGCACCGCCGACCTAGCCGAGCGGTGGCCGCAGTCCAGGCAAATCACCGCGGCGATCTCGCCGTGCAGGTCGATCACAGCCCTACTGCCGGCCGCCGCGTGCAGGCCGTCGACGTTCTGAGTGATGATTCCCAGCAGCCCGTGCTGTTCCAGCTCGACCAACGCATGATGCCCAGCGTTAGGAGAGGCTGTCCCGATCCGGCGCCAGCCGAGGTAGGAACGCGCCCAGTACCGCTGCTGGGCCGACCGGGAGCCGACGAACTCCCCGTACTGCATTGGGGTGGCTCTGACGGACGTGGGACCGCGGTAGTCGGGGATGCCGGAGTCGGTGGAGATGCCGGCCCCGGTCAGCGCCACCCACCTGCTGCCTCTCAGCAGGTCGACGGTGGCGGCGACGGGACCGGTCAGAGCTGGAGCCTGCACAGGTCAGACCGTACTCCGGGGTTCCAGGCTGAGCGCGCCGGCTGATATCCGCGCCGCACTGCATGCAGTCCACCACGGCGGGACAACAGATCTCAGGATGGTGACAGCTGGGCGACGTGGTGGCCGTGCAGCCGGCGAGCCGACTCAGCCAGCGAGCCCGACAACGACGGATAGACAGTGAAGGAGCCGGCCAGCTGGTCGACAGTGATCCGCTCGGCGACTGCAATCGCGAGCGGGTGGATCAGCTCACTGGCTCGAGGGGCCACCACCACGCCGCCCACAACGATGCCCGTCGCCGGCAGGCAGAACAGCTTGACGAACCCGTCCCGGATGCCCTGCATCTTGGCCCTCGGGTTTCCCTTCAGCGGCAGCGTCACGCTGATGGCGCGTACCTCGCCGCCGTCAACGTCGGCTTGGGTGGCGCCGACGGTGGCGATCTCGGGGGAGGTGAAGACGTTGGAGGAGACGTTGCTCAAGTTCAGCGGGGCCACCGCGTCCCCCAGCGAGTGCCACATCGCGATCCGGCCCTGCATGGCGGCCACCGAGGCGAGCAGCAGCACCCCCGTACAGTCACCGGCTGCATAGACCCCCCGCGCCGTGGTACGGGAGACACGGTCGACCTTGACGTAGCCTCCCTCGTCCAGCTCCACTCCGGCCTCCGCCAGGCCCAGATCTGCGGTGTTGGGGATGGACCCCACAGCTAGCAGGCAGTGCGAGCCGATGATGGTACGACCGTCGGTGAGGGTGACGATGACCTGGTCCTTGTCGCGGCTCACCGACTGGGCCCGGGACCGCGACATCACCGTCATGCCGCGACGGGTGAAGACATCCTCCAGCACCTGGGCTGCGTCGGCGTCCTCGCCGGGAAGCACCCGGTCCCGAGATGAGACCAGGACCACGTCGACCCCTAGTGCGTCGTACGCGCTGGCGAACTCCGCCCCGGTCACCCCGGATCCCACCACGATCAGTCGCTCCGGCAGCTGGCTCAACCCGTACACCTGAGTCCAGGTCAAGATCCGCTCCCCGTCCGGCACCGCCTCAGGCAGCACCCGAGCATGAGCACCGGTCGACACCAGGATCACATCGGCGGCCAGGGACTCCTCCCCGTCGTCGGTGGAGGCGACCACCCGCTCGGGACCATCGAGCCGCCCTCGGCCGTGGATTACCCGGACGCCTTCGCGAGCCAGCGAGGCACCGACATCCTCGGACTGAGCGCGGGCAAGGCTGAGCACGCGGTGATTCACCGCAGCCAGGTCGACCTGCACATTGGACTCCACCCGCCCCTGCCCGGTGGGGCCGAACCGCAGCCCCAGCTCGGCCGATCCCTTGACCTCGCTCATCACCTCCGCGGTAGCGATCAGCGTCTTCGACGGTACGCAGTCGGTCAGCACGGCCGATCCCCCGAGCCCGTCGGTGTCGACCAGGGTGATGTCGCCCCCAAGTCGGCTGCCCACCAACGCTGCCTCGTAGCCTCCAGGGCCACCACCGACAATCACTACACGGGTCACATCTCGCATTCTTCCACGGAGAAGCCGATAGCCTCCCTGGTGTGCTGTATGCCGCTTACGGGAGCAACCTCGACCCGCAACAGATGCTTGGACGCTGCCCGCACTCGCCGCTGCGCGGCACGGGTTGGCTGACCGGCTGGCGGATCACCTTCGGTGGCGAGGGCTGGGACGGCGGCGCTTTGCCGACCCTAGCCGAGGATGGCGGCTCCCAGGTCTTCGTGGCGCTGTATGACGTCACCACGGGCGATGAGAAGGCACTGGATGAGTGGGAGAGCGCCGACTCCGGGCTGTACCGGAAGCTGCGACTCCGGATCGCCACGCTCGACGGGGAGCCGTCGGCCTGGGTCTACGTTCTCAACGACTTCGAGGGTGGCCGGCCCAGCGCCCGGACCTTGGGGCTGCTGGCCGACGCCGCGGAGGCTGCCGGAGCCCCGGACGACTACGTCAAGGAGCTACGGGGCCGGGACTGCATCAGCGGCTGGTGACTCAGGCACGAGTAAGGGAAGGGAGATAAAGGGGTGCGGATCACGTCCGTGGAGACGTTCGTCCTCAGCAACCGGCAGGCACTGGTGAAGGTGGCCACCTCCGACGGCACGGTTGGCTGGGGAGAGGCGGTGGTGGAGAACTGGGCCCGTCCGACCGCTGCCACGGTGGAGCGGATGGCGGAGTTCCTGATCGGGCGGAACCCGCTGGAGATCACCCGAATCTGGCAGGTGCTCACCCGAGGCGGCTTCTACCGCGGCGGCCCGGTGATGGCGTCCGCAGTCGCCGGCATCGACCAGGCGCTGTGGGACATCAAGGGACGGGTGCTGGGCGCGCCGGTGCATGCGCTTCTCGGCGGTCCGACGCGCGACAAGGTACGGGTCTACGCGCACGCCGGCAAAGCGGGTCAGGCGGGCAACCCAGAGCGTGCCTGCAGCCTGGTCAACGCCGGCTACAGCCTGCTCAAGGTGGCACCCGACGCGGGACCGGTGGGGTTCCTCGAGACACCGGCCTGGGCCGATGTCTTCCTCGGCGAGCTTGCTGCCCTCCGGGAGGTGGTGGGCCACGGCGTGGACATCGCCATCGACTTCCACGGCAGGCTCTCGGTGGCCCAGTCCCGCCGAATCCTGCCTCAGTTGGAGGAACTGGCGCCGGCTTTCGTCGAGGAGCCGCTGCGACCGGAGCACTCCGCCCTGATCGGAGATCTGGTCCGGTGCTCCAACATCCCCATCGCCACCGGCGAGCGGCTGTACGGGCGGACCGAGTTCCGCGGGGTTCTCGAGGCCGGAGTCGCCATTGTCCAGCCGGACGTGTCCCACGCCGGCGGCATCACCGAGTGCTTCCGGATCGCCACCCAGGCGGAGGTGTACGACGCTCAGATCGCGCCGCACTGCCCGCTTGGACCCCTCAGCCTGGCGGCTTGTCTCCAGCTAGACCTCGCGGTTCCGAACTTCTTCGCCCAGGAGCAGGTGGTCGACGTGCACCTGCCCGAGTCCCCCGCGATGGCGTTCGTCGCCAACCCGGAGGTGCTGCGGATGGTGGATGGCTATCTCCCGCGGCTCACCGGCCCTGGGTTGGGCATCGACATCGACGAGGACGCCGTCCGGGCACGCGTCGTCAGCGGGCTGCTCGACCCCGGATCGCCGGTGTGGAGCTATCCCGACGGCAGTTTCGCCGAGTGGTAGGGCGCAGCCGAGCTCTATAGTTCCGATATGAACCCGCGCCCCGCCAACGCCTTTGCTGTGGCTGCCGAGGCGAGCGGCGCCCTCAAGGCGAGGTTCGGCGTTGACCGCATCGAGATCGCCTTCGTCCTCGGGTCCGGGTGGTCCGCCGCCGCCGAGAACCTCGGTGAGCTGGTCGGCCAGTGCCAGCTGAGCGAACTCCCAGGCTTTGCCCAGCCCGTGGTCGCCGGACACGGCGGCGACCTCCGGGTGATCCGGACCGCCCGCGGCAAGACAGCGGCGGTCTTCACCGGCAGGACTCATCTCTACGAGGAGCGGGGGGTGGACGCGGTGGTGCACGGGGTACGGACCGCCGCTGCGGTCGGCGCCTCGGTCGTGGTGTTGACCAACGGGTGCGGCGGCCTGCGGCCGGACTGGGCACCCGGCACACCGGTGCTGATCAGCGACCACATCAACCTCACCGGCGCTTCCCCGCTGCACGGCGCCACCTTCGTCGACATGACGAACGTGTACGGCCAACCGTTGCGGGAACTGGCCCGTACCGTGGACCCCTCGCTGCCCGAGGGCGTCTACGTCCAGTTCCGCGGACCGCAGTACGAGACCCCGGCCGAGGTACGGATGGCCGGCATCCTGGGCGGCGACCTGGTCGGCATGTCGACCAGCCTGGAAGCCATCGCAGCGCGCGAGGCCGGCCTAGAAGTGCTCGGCATCTCTTTGGTGACCAACCTGGCGGCCGGCATCTCCCCCACACCGCTGCGCCACGACGAGGTGATCGAAGCCGGGCGACTCGCCGCTCCGAAGCTGCGAACGCTGCTGACCGGCCTGGCCGGCGTGCTGTGACCGGGTCCCTCGCGCCTCGGCTGACGACCGATCTCCAGCACCGGCTCCTGTCCTGGCGGGCCCAGGACCCGGACCCGGACACGGTCGCCGAGCTGGACGGCCTAGCGATAAGAGCCGACGCCGGCGATGATCAAGCAGCGGCCGAGCTGGTCCACGCCTTCGCCGGCCGGTTGGCCTTCGGTACCGCTGGGCTCCGCGGCGCGATGGGGCCGGGACCGAACCGGATGAACCGAGTCGTGGTACGCCGCGCGGCGGCCGGGCTGGCGGCGTACCTGCTGAGATCCGGCCTGGGTGGTGGCACCGTGCTGGTCGGGTACGACGCCCGCCACAAGTCCGACGTGTTCGCCATCGACTCTGCTGAGATCCTCAGCGCCGCAGGATTTCAGACCCTGCTCACCGGTTCGCCGACGCCGACACCGGTGGTCGCCTTCGGCATCCGCCACTTCGGCTGCGTGGCCGCTGTGGTGGTGACCGCCTCGCACAACCCGCCGCAGGACAACGGCTACAAGGTCTACCTCGGCGACGGTGCCCAGATCGCGCCGCCCGTGGACCAGGACATCGCCGCGCAGATCGACGTCGTCGCGCAGCGGCCGCTGAGCAACCTGCCGCGATCCAGCTCCTACACGGTCCTCGGTGATGAGCTGCCGCAGGCCTACCTCGACCGGATCGCGACCTTGGTGCCGGACGACGCCCCACGCGCGGTGTCCTGGGTCTACACCCCGCTGCACGGTGTCGGCACAGGTGTGGTGGCGCGTGCCGTGGAACGGACCGGCTTCGACCAGATGAGCATCGTGGCAGCCCAGGCGCAGCCAGATCCGGACTTTCCGACAGTGAGCTTTCCCAACCCCGAGGAACCGGGTGCCATCGACCTGGCCGTTGCTCAGGCGTCCGCTGCCGGGGCCGACCTGGTGGTGGCCAACGACCCGGACGCCGACCGGTGCGCCGCCGCCGTTCCCATCGACGGACAATGGCGGATGCTCCGGGGCGACGAGCTCGGCGCGCTGCTGGCCGACGACGCGCTGCGCCGGGGCGTTGCCGGCACCTACGCGTGCTCCATCGTGTCCAGCTCCCTGCTGGCTGCCATGGCCGGTAGGCACGGGCAGCCGTTTGCGTACACGCTGACCGGGTTCAAGTGGATCGGACGCGTCCCAGGTCTGGTCTTCGGCTACGAGGAGGCCATCGGCTACTGCGTCGATCCCGTCGCCGTGCCCGACAAGGATGGCATCACGGCCCTGGTCAGAGTGCTGGCCATCACTGCGGAGCTGAAGGCCGCCGGATTGACCGTAGCGGATCGGTTGGATGAGATCGCGCGGACCTACGGCGTGTACGAGACCGACCAGCTCTCCGTTCGTGTCACCGACCCGAGCATCATCGCCGCCGCGATGGCGCGGGTGCGGGCACAACCCCCGAACAAGCTGGCCGGCGGCCCGGTTGAGGTGACCGACCTGGCGACCGGGTCCGCTGACCTGCCACCCACCGATGGGCTCCGGATCCTCGGGGAAGCGGTGTCGGTCGTGGTCAGGCCGTCGGGCACCGAGCCCAAGTTGAAGTGCTATCTGGAGGCCCGGGTTCCAACGAACCACGGCTGCGACCTGGCTGGTGCGCGGAGCCGGGCACGCGCCGTGCTGAACCAGGTGCGATCCGAGATGACGGAAGCTCTGGGACTCACCTGAGCTGCGATTGCGCCAGGGTGAGCGGTCAGGTTGAGCTGAGAGTAGGAGGCGGTGGCGGGTGACCAGTTCTGGCGGAGCTCTGACTACGCCGCCGACCCGCGGGCCCTGGAGCTACGTGTGGTGGCTGGTGGCCAGCCAGCGCCGTCGGGTCCTGTTCGGGGCGCTGCTGGGTAGCTCGTGGATGGTGAGTCTCACGCTGCCGCCGTACCTATTGTCCCTGGCGATCGACCGGGGTCTCCGACCGGGCAACTCCGCTGCTCTCGGGATGTGGGTGCTAGCCCTGCTTGGCGTCGGCGTGCTGAACGCCTGGCTGGGCATCATGCGGCATCGGACCATGACGAGGGTCCGGATGGATGCCGCCTTCCGTACCGTCACTGCGGTCAACTCCCATGCCGTCACCTTGGGGGCGACGCTGGCGCGGCGGGTCAAGGCCGGCGAGGTGGTGGCGATCGGAATGGGTGATGCCTCAACTATCGGCCGCAGCCTCACCATCACCGGTCCCGGCGTCGGGGCCGCGGTCGCGTACGTGGTGATCGCGGTCTTGCTACTCCAGGTATCCCCCCTGCTCGCCGTGGTCGTGTCACTTGGTGTGCCCGTACTGGCGGTCATCGTAGGGCCGGCCCTAGGACGGCTGCAGCAGGCTGCTACGCCCTACCGCGCCGGCCAGGCGGCGCTGACCGGCCGGATCGTCGACATCATCGCTGGACTCGGTGTGCTGAACGGGCTGGGCGGCAAGGACCTGTACCGCACCAGATACCGGAGCGAGTCGCAGCAGCTGCAACAGCAGGGCTACCGGCTCGGCGCGGTGACGAGCCTGATCCAAGCCATGGGTATCGGGCTGCCGGCGTTGTTTCTCGCCGTGGTGGTCTGGCTGGCCGCCCGGATGGCGGCCGACGGCGCCATCACCGTGGGCCAGCTGGTCGCTGTGTACGGGTACGTCGCGGTCCTCGCGGTTCAAGTGTCGATCTTCATCGAGGGCGGCCTGGACCTGAGCCATGCCCTGGTCGCTGCGCGTCGCGTCGTCCGCTTCCTGTCCATCCAGCCGCCAGCTGCCTCCACGGCGACCACAGTCCAAGCTCCGGGGCCGGCCGCGAACCTGCATGACCCAACGTCTGGAGTCGTCGTCGAAGCCGGGAGGCTCACCGCTGTCGCTACCGCCCGCCAGTCCGAGGCAGTCGCGCTGGTTGACCGGCTGGGCGGCTTCGAGGCGGCGGAAGCGACATGGGATGGGATCCCGCTGACCCAGATCCCCGGCGCTGAGCTGCGCACCCAGATCCTGGTGGCCGACGACGACGCCGACCTGTTCGCCAGCAGCTTGCGGGATGTGGTCGCTGGTCGCCAGCAGCCCGACGACTCCCTGGTCCTGCAGTCACTGCATTTGGCGGCGGCCGACGACGTAGTCCGCGGACTACCCGAGGGGCTCGGGTCAGCGATCACCGCGCAAGGTCGTAATCTCTCCGGCGGCCAGCGCCAGCGGGTACGGCTGGCCCGCGCCGTCGCTGGTGACCCCCCGGTCCTGCTGGCGGTGGATCCCACCTCCGCAGTTGACGCTGCCACCGAGACCACCATCGCTGACCGACTCCACACCATCCGACAGGGCCGAACAACGCTGGTCACCACTACCTCGCCGTTACTGCTGGATCGAGCGGACACGGTTCACTTCATGGTCAACGGCCAGGTGGCTGCCAGTGGCACCCATGCGGAGCTGCTGCAGCGGCACCCCGGGTACCGGGATCTGGTGTTTCGTGGCACCAAGCCACCGGAAGGATCCGTCCAGTGAGCGCAATCCAGCTACCCGTCGCCGAGCCCGCCGCGGTGCGCCGGGCAGCAGCTGAGCTGGTTCGCGCCGATCGTCTGTCCTTCGCCGCGGCTATCGCGCTGAACGTTCTGGCGGCCGGGTCCGGACTGCTGGCACCGTTCCTCGTGGGACTTATCGTGAACACCGTCGAGGCGGGTGGTGGTGTTGCCGCAGTGGACCGGCTGTCCGCCCTGCTGGTGGGCTGTGCAGTGCTCCAGCTCGTCCTCAGCCGCTACGCCCGGTATGTCGGATACCGTTTCGGGGAACGCACCTCCGCCCGGCTGCGGGAGCAGTTCGTCGACCGGTTGCTTGCCCTACCCACCAGAACCGTGGAACGTGTCGGGACCGGCGACCTTGCTGCCCGCGCGACAACCGATGTCGCCAGTGTGGCCCTCATCCTCCGCGACGCCGCTCCTGACGTCGTCTTCGCGCTCATCCAGGCCACCATCATCACTGTCGCGGTACTGGCGCTGAGTCCCCTGCTCGGGCTTGGCGGAATCGGGGCACTGGCGGGGATCTGGTTCGCGCTCCGCTGGTACCTGCGTCGCGCTCGCGATGCCTATCTGGCCCAGAGTGCGGCCACCGCGCAGGCAGCGGAGGTGCTGGCGGCCACCGTGGCCGGGGCGCGTACGGTCGAGGCGCTGAACCTGCAGCAGTCCCGGCGGGCAGCCTGCCAGGAGGCGGTGTCCAAGGCCCACGACGCCCAGAACACGACGCTGGCGCTACGGACGATCCTGTTCCCCGCCATCGACATGTCCTACGCCGTCGCGGCCGCTGCCGTGCTGTTGCTCGGCGGGCTGCTCTACAACAGCGGCAGCGCGAGTCTGGGCACGGTCGTCGCTGCTGTGCTGTACCTGCGTCAGCTGTCGGCCCCGCTGGACATCATCTTGACCTGGACGGAGACCTTGCAGAGCAGCGCCGCCTCCTTCGCCCGGCTGGCCGGCCTGGCTGCCGCATCCGAGCCGACACGAACAAGCGTGCTGACGCCCGTCGACGAGCGCATCGAGCTCACTGATGTGCGTTACGCCTACGAGCCGGGCCGCGATGTTCTGGGCGGCGTGACGCTGTCGATCCGGCCCGGTGAGCGGCTGGCCGTCGTTGGCCCCTCCGGCGCAGGCAAGACCACCCTCGGCCGACTGCTGGCCGGCATCGACCGACCGCGAAGTGGGACCGCAACGGTCGGCGGTGTCGCCGTCGCTGACCTGCGACCAGAGGAGCTCCGCGCCCATGTCGTGCTCGTCACCCAGGAGCACCATGTCTTCCTCGACTCGATCCGCCACAACCTGCTGATTGCGGCGCCGACAGCAAACGACAACGACTTGCTCGCCGCTCTCACCGTTGTCGGCGCAGACTGGGTGACTGAACTGCCCGCGGGGCTGGACACCGCAGTGGGAGGTGACCGTTCGGTCGACGGCGCACAGGCGCAACAGCTTGCCCTGGCACGGGTGCTGCTGGCCGATCCGCACACCGTCATACTCGACGAAGCCACCGCCCTGCTCGATCCCAGCACCGCCCGCAGCACGGAGCGGGCACTGGCTGCGACCCTCGCCGGACGCACCGTGATCGCCATCGCCCACCGGCTGCACACTGCTCGTGACGCTGACCGGGTGGCGGTGATGGAGGTTGGGTGCATCACCGAGCTGGGCTCGCACGCCGAACTCATCGCCCGACAGGGTGGGTACGCCGCGCTGTGGCGGTCCTGGCATGGTCACAGCCACCCAAGCACCAGCACGGGGTTGTGATAGCACTGGGCCATGGCGACCGACTTCCGACAGGACCGCATCGCATCAGCACTCCGTGGTGAGAATCCGACCGTGCTGCGGAGACTTCCAGCCTCGTTTGCGGTGCTCGGCGATCTGCAGTGGCTCCCGGGCTACTGCGTGCTGCTGGTCGACCGGGTCGGCATCGGCAGGCTCACCGACCTGGATCGTGGAACGCGCCGCCAGTTCCTCAACAGCATGGACCTGCTGGGTGAAGCGGTAGACAATGCCTGCCGCCTGGTCATGTCAGGATTTCGCAGGGTCAACCTGGAGATCCTGGGCAACACCGACGACTTCCTTCATGCACACGTCTGGCCTCGTTACGACTGGGAGCCTGAGCACCGCGTCGCCAAGCCTGTGTGGCTGTATCCGGCCGAGTTCTGGACGCTGCCGACGCTGCAGGTCGGGCCCCAGCACGACACCATCCGGACCGCGATCACAGCCCAGCTGGACTCATTGTGCGCCACTGAAGCGGCTGAGGGGTCATGACCGGCGGGGCGCACGAGATCACCCGGGTGCGACCACATCGTTAGGCAGCACGGCATGTACGCCCCAGGTCCGGTTGGCAACCTGGGTGATGCGCATATCCACGCAGGTGCCGGCCAGGGCGAGAGCGGTTGCCTTGTCGAGGTCAAGCAGATGCTGCATCCAGGTGACCATCGCGTCGAGGGCGTCACCCATCGCCACATTCAGATCTGGACTGAATCCGAAGGTGATGCGGCCCGCAGGTGTCTCAGCGTGAATGGTGGGCAGTACCTGATCGGCGGCCAGGTCCACGACGACCTCGGTGGTCATCGGACATTCAATGGCGGTGCCCCCTACCTCCCCGTCGCCTTGGGCCGCGTGGCCGTCGCCGAGGTAGAGCAACGCGCCGTCAACCGACACGGGAAGGAACAGCGTGGACCCGGCGACCAGCTCCCGGCAGTCGATGTTTCCACCTGCGTCTGTCCGCGGCGGTGTGGTCGAGTGCTCGCCCGGCGTGGCCGGACACAGACCCAGCACGCCCAGAAAGGGGGCGAGTGCCCGTACGAAACCGCGGTCTGCTGTGCCGGTTCCCGCGTCGGCATCCAGTTCCCACAACAACCACGCCGGCGCCGAGCCCGTCAGCCCGAGACGCTGGGTCACCGGCGACTCCACCGTCGTCGATACCGTCCACCCCCAAGGACCAGGACGCAGCCCCGCGAGATGAACGGAGATTATGTCCCCGGGCCGAGCGCCGCGGACCGCAACGGGCCCTGTCAGGCAGTGCCCCCGCGTCGCCGAGAACATCCTCGGCTGGGCCTGCCCGGGATAGGTCTGCCGCTGCAGATAACCAGAGGCGTCGAGCGACCGCACCACCACTCGGTCACCGGGATCGACAGTGAGGACGGGTTGATGGTCACGGGAAAAGACGTCGACGGTCGTTTCCCTGGTCGCGGCCAACTGGTGGGTCGTCATGGGTACGGCCTGTCGCCAGCCGAGCCGCGACCAGGTACCGGAGCTGAGTAGCTCAGGACTGCTGCTGGGCGATGTTGATCATCCACGGGACGCCGAACTGGTCCACGCACATGCCGAACTCGTCGCCCCACATCTGCACTTCCAAGGGCACCGAGACAATGCCGCCCTCGGACAGCTTCTGCCAGTACCCGCGCAGCTCCTCGGCGTCCTCGCCGCTCAGGC
Source organism: uncultured Propionibacteriaceae bacterium (assembly GCA_902805915.1). Lineage (GTDB taxonomy): Bacteria > Actinomycetota > Actinomycetes > Propionibacteriales > Propionibacteriaceae > Microlunatus. The sequence goes on from CADCUO010000078.1 coordinate 11,837, forward strand.
TGACAGCGATGTTGTTTCCCGGGCTGTAGTCCATCCCGGTTGGAGTGTCGGCACCCATCAGCACAAACCCCTGATCCCCTTCGAGCTGGCTGTGCATGATCTTGTCAGCGTCTGGGGAGTCCTGGGCGCCAAACTCTCCGAAGGTGTTCATAGTGAGGGTGCCGCCGAAGACGCCCTTGTAGAACTCCATGGCTTGCCGTGCGTTGTCGCTAAAGCTGACGTACGGGTTGAGACGTGAAGACACCAGATCCTCCTAAGTCGTGAGCCGTGGTCGGTCCTTGCAGATTAGCGAAGCTGGGCACGGCTCGGGGGTGAAATGGATGGATGGCACAGCCGCCTCACCCTTACTCGACACTCCCTTTTGCGGTTTGAGATCGGCGCCGCCGGGATAGTCAGTCGGTATGGCCGATCAGACAGAGAAGACAGATCCCACCGAGCAGTACGAGCAGCCCGAGAACACTGATGAGCAGTTGGCTCACCCGGGACTGACGGCGGAGATGCAGGACAAGCCCGACCACGGCGAGGAGTCGTACCGCGGGAGCGAGCGTCTTACCGGCAAGCGCGCAGTGATCACCGGCGGTGACTCCGGCATCGGCCGGGCGGTGGCCCTGGCGTTCGCGCGTGAAGGCGCTGATGTGCTCATCAGCTACCTCGACAAGGAGGAGGTCGACGCCAAGGAGACCGTACGGCTGGTCGAGGCTGCAGGCCGCAAGGGCGTCCGTTGCCCCGGCGACATCCGGGAGGAAGCCACCTGCCAGAAGATCATCGACACCGCAGTGTCAGAACTCGGCGGCATCGACATCCTGGTCAACAACGCGGCATACCAGATGGCACAGATGGGAGGTATCGCCGACATCACGACCGAGCAGTTCGACCAGGTGATGAAGACCAACTTGTACGCCATGTTCTGGCTCTGCAAGAAGGCGATCCCGCACATGGAGCCGGGTTCCACGATCATCAACACCTCTTCGGTGCAAGCAGTGAACCCGTCACCGGAGCTGCTGGACTACGCCACCACGAAGGCCGGAATCCACAACTTCACCAAGGGCCTGGCCCAGGAGCTTGCTGAGAAGGGCATCCGGGTGAATGCGGTGGCACCGGGGCCGATCTGGACGCCGCTGATTCCGGCGACCATGCCGACCGAGCGCGCCGAAGGTCACGGCGAGAGCGCGCCTCTGGCTCGGGCCGGTCAGCCTGCGGAGGTCGCACCGGCTTACGTGTTCTTCGCCTCGCAGGAGTCGAGCTACATCACCGCAGAGATGCTCGGTGTGACCGGCGGCCAGCCCGTTACCTGAGCGCTCACGCCGCCGTGCCGTGCTGGGACACTCCTCACCCGTGTTGCGGGTCAGGTGTGCGTCCCAGCACGGACGCGGCGTAGCGAGTACGAGGGCAGGGCTGCCGCGCCCTTCGACTAACTTGCCAAGCTAGCGTGGGCCGCGACCGCCCATCCCGATCACACCCTTCTCCGCCGCTTTCAGGACGGCGTCAGCCTCGGCTTGGGTGAGGGTGCCTGCCTTCACAGCATCATCGAGCCTCGTTGTGAACTCTTGCTTACGATCAGCCTGACGCTCAGCTCGCAGTCCATCCAGCGCGGACTTGACTTTTTCCTCGGAAATGCCCAGCTTCTCCGCCACATCCTTGGCCAACTGCGCGTCGCGGGCGGCCGGGTCGGGTCGCTCTCCAGGTGCCGGCCTGTCGGCCGGTTTGAGCTCGTCGCGCAGGCTCTGCAGAGCCTCGGTGACCTTCGTCTCGCTCACGCCCAGTTTCTCGGCCAACCCCTCCGCGACGACTTCTATGTGATGGCCTCGGCGGCCCAGATCAGCGCGCTCTGTCGACGTTCCCGATGTCTGCGATGTCGAGGGCGACGCCGACGGGTCAGCCGAGGCCAACCCGGCGACGCCGATACCGGCTCCCAACCACAGCGCACCTGCTGCCACGACTGCAGCTGTCCTTGCGGTGGCGAGTCTCCTCATGTGTTCGGCTCCGTTCTAGGTAGTGAGACCGTGCAGCCTCGGTCCCTAACCTGTAGCGACGGCCTGGCATCCGGCTGGCACCAGCCTGAGGAATGCCTGTGAGAGCCTGTCAACCGCTGGGGAACTCAGAAGTGGCGTGACACCCCTGGTCAGCCTCGCCAGCCAATATCGAGGATCTCCACCTTCGGGCGGTGCTGTGAGTGTTGGCTGCTGGCCGGAGCCGTCGGCTGGATGGGCCGGGTAGAGACGCTCCAGGTGTTCATACTGTCGGCAGCCTGGACCATCGGCGAAACATCGCGCATCTCCGCCAGTTCACGAAGGAGCCAGTCGTATGCAAGCCGATTCCCCAACTGACGGGTTGCCGACATCGACATATCGGTGGCGATGATTCCCTCCAGCCGCTGGAGATCGCGGCGGAGTCGTTCCATCCGTAGGACTCTTGCCAAGTCCTCGGCCAGTGGATCGACCTCCGGACCCGGAGTCAGCCGATCGACGGCCCAGGCGCCAAACTGGCTCAAGTGCTCCTCGACGGCGCGCCGTGGGAAGAATCGGGTCTTGGTGAAAAGCAGGATGATGAGAAGAAGTCCCGTAAGGGCGAGCCAGTACCCCGTCTGATAAGGATCCTCCATGATCCCTCCTCGTTCGGAGAGCGCTGCCGCTCCCGGCATGAGGGCTAGCCAATTCGTGCCGGTGACGCTCGCTCTTCAATGACCAATGTACCTCCCGCTTCACAGGTTGAGCGATTCCTCGAGCGGACGCCGGGCGCGGGCGCGATCACGTACGGTCGATGCATGCAGGACCCTCGAGATGTGAGTCGCCGGAAGCGACGAGCTAACCGAGCCGTGCTGGGTGGACTGTGCCTGATGGCTGCGGCGCTCTGTGCCAGCTCAATGGGCTTCGCGCAGCGGGCGACGACCGCCGCCGCCATCGCCGGCTTTGTGCTGCTCATGTACGGGGTCCATCTCGGCTGGTCGGTGTTCTACGACAGCGAATCTGACGGCCCGCCCAGCTGACCTGTTTGGTCCCCACCCCCCTCACAGTCCCCAGGCACCAGAAAGCCGGCCTGGGATGACCGTGTGGTGCGTCATCCCAGGCAGGCTGCGGCGGAACCCTTAGATCTCGTCCTGCCTGGAAGTGCCGTCGAAACGGGCCCGGTCGGACGTTTCCCCGGACGGGTCCTCAACGCTGGCCTCGATCTCCTCAGGGGTGAGGACATGGCCCGGTTCGTTCTGGCCGCCCGCGGAGGCGGGTGCATCGAATGTGGACCCGGTTGCCGTCGTCTCAACCGGTGTGATCACCTCATCGGTGGCCGGTGTTGTCTGGGTGGTGTCGGAGCCACTGTCGTCCTTGGTACCTGAGGCTGCGGCCACACCAGCCGCTGTAGCGGCAGTGGCGGCGAGCCCCACGCCGGCAGCGACCGCCTTCCCGGATACGCCTGCCTTTCCTTGGTCGCCTCGCGAGGCGTCAGCATCCTCAACGCCTGGAGTGCCGAAGGTGGCGCCTTCATTGACCGACCCTCGCCATGCACCGGTGGCGTATCCCTCGGACTCGATGAACGCCTTGAAGCGGTCAAGGTCCGCCTCGGCCTGGTTCTCGACCACGTTCAGCTTGTCACCGACCTTCTCAACTAACCCCTCGGGCTCATACTCAAGGGACAGATGGACTGACGTCTGACCGGCGCCGAGGTCCTCGAACGTCACTGACCCGGCGTTGGTCGCGCCCTCAGTGGCCGCCCATGCAACCTTGCGGTCGGGCACCTGCTCCAGGATCCTCGCTTCCCACTGCCTGCGCACCCCGGCGATCTCGGCCACCCACTGCAGACGGTCGTCACTAAGTTGCGTCACGCTCTTGACTCCGCCCATGAACTGAGGGAAGTCCTCGAACTGCGTCCACTGGTTGTACGCGGTGCTCACCGGCACGTTCACCACAATGGATTTCTCGACCTTCGTGCTCATAGCGCCTCCTATGACTAGAACGGGGATGACGGAAGACATCCATTCCTCAAGTCCTCACGATACAGCCGCCAACTTCTGGTCGATGGTCGCCCACCACGGTGTCAGCGGCGGCGCTACCGCGGTTGCGGCTACCGTGGAAGCTCGGGCAGGTCCTGGCGCGCCCAGAGCATAGGTAACGGAGCGGCATGTGAGTCTTTCCTCGCACATCATCACCTCAGTCACGGCCGAAACAATTACCAGCCACTACCCACGAGCTGTCGGTCGGAATTCGTTCCGCCCAGAGCACGGTTCCGGTGGGGGCCATACCGTGGTGGTGTTACGCACCAACCGAGGTGCGTCGGGTTGGGGACTGCCCGGTCGAGGCCTTTCCCAGCCCGCACAGTTCATCGGGAGGAGCGTGACGGATCTCATCGATCCGGACTCCGGCGTGATCGACCCAGCCGCACTCCCGCTCGACCTCGCTCTGCATGATCTGACCGCCAAGATTCTCGACCTGCCGGTGTTCGCCATGTTGGGCGGGCGCGGTGAGCGCACTACCAAGTGTTATTCCGGAGCGATCTACTTCGATGATCTTGATCCCGAGAACTCACCACGAGGCCTTGACGCCATCCAGAGGAACTTGGCTTCCGACTATGACCTGGGCTATCGCGACTTCAAGCTCAAGCTGGGACGGGGTTATCGCTGGATGTCGCACCGTGACGGGCTGCGAAGAGACATTGAGGTCACCCAGCTGGCGCGGGAGCTGTACCCGGATGCCGACATCCTTGTCGATGCCAATGACGGCTTCACCGTCCGAACACTGGCGGAGTACCTCGAGGCGACGTCAGGATGCTCGCTGTTCTGGATAGAGGAACCATTCCAGGAGCGTCCCGAGGACTTCCGTGCGCTCCGTGACCTGCTTGACGCCTGTGGGTCAGCTGCGCTCATCGCGGACGGGGAGTACGACCCTCGGCTGGACATGGTCTGGAGGTTGGCCGCAGACAACCTGCTGGACGTCGCGCTCATGGACGTTGTCGACTTCGGTGTCACCGCCTGGCGCCACGTCATGCCTCGGCTGGCCGACCTCAACGTACGGGCGTCGCCGCACGCGTGGTGGATCCCGATCAAGACGCTCTATGCGGCGCAGCTGGCGGCCGGTTTGGGCAACGTCATCACGGTGGAAGGGGTGCCGGGCACTACCAGCGGAGCAGACACGAGTGGGTATCAGTTGAGCGAAGGCCGCCTCACGATTCCTGAGACCCCCGGCTTCGGCATCCCGCTCACTGTGTAGCAACACACAGCCGTGGTGCTGCCGCTCACGAGACCATGCAGCCCGGTGGCATCCCGTTTCTCGTCATCGCTCGTCAGGGGGCGTCGGCACGGCCTCTCGCCGCGATGTCTCCGGCACACCAGCGCCCGTTAGGTGCCCCGCGTCGTTGAACGTCACAAGCGTCCATTCAGATCGACCGCCCGATCCGCGCTGGTGGCGCCAGTGAGTGATGCTGGTGTTGAGCGGCGCAAAGGCGACCCGGTTGCCGGTGCCACCCAGCCCGAAGGCCAGATAGAACGCTGCCTCCAGAACTCCGCCGTGACAAACGGCCACCACCGTCTCGTCCTCATGCCGGTCTACGAGCCGAGCCAGTGCGCCGCCCGCGCGGACCAGGAAGCCCGCCCAGCTCTCGCCGCCCGGGGAGAACGCCCGAAACGGGTCGGTCGCCAACGAGGTGTCTGGGCCGCCGTACTGTGCCCGCCACTGGTCCACGGAAAGCCCGTCGGCGTCGCCCGGCCGGAGCTCTTGGAGGTCGTCGTCACGCTGCATCGGCACCTGCAATGCTCGCGCAACGTACTCACCGGTCTCAAGTGCCCGCGGCAACGTGCTCGCATACAGCCGGTCCGCACGCAGTTGCTGGCGACGTAGCCGCTGCTCCAGCAGACCAGCTTGCTGGCGCCCGCGATCGGTAAGGCCGGCGTCCCCGCGCATTCCACCGATGATCGGCTCAACGTTGGCCACCGACTCGCCATGACGGATGAGGTACAGCTCGGTCGCCATCGGATCTCCCTTTGCAGCCCGGGCCTGAACACCCAGCTGACAGGCGACGGATCCGGGCGCCGCCGCAGGTAGACAATACGACGGCCGCCTCCGGACGTTCCAACGAGCAGGGCGGCTGAGTAGGGTGACGGCTGTACCGCCGGGTCGTCGAAGGGAGGCATGGTGCTTGTTCAGGTCGTAGCCGACTATGGCACCGCTGATCTGGCGAACGCTGAGGTACGTCAGCGGCTTGCGCTGCACCTGCCGGGGGCCGATGTCGCCTACACGCCGGTCGGGCCCTTTGACACGCTCGCGGCAGGGTTCTGCGTGGCGCAGCTTGCGCTCGGCGAAGGACCCCAGGACCGGATCGTCTACCACAACGTGGCGCCTCGAGAAGATGAGGACAACCCACGGTCGGGCAACGAGGGTGAGCGTCTCCTCGCCGCGTGGGTGCGCGGAGTTCTGGTAGTCGGCGCCGGCTCACGGTATGCGTTCTCCTTCCTCCGGGACGAAGTGGACGAGTTGTTCGAGGTCGCTATTCCCGACTCGGGATCCCAGTTCCGCTCCCGAGACGCCTTTCCACCGCTGCTGCCCAAGTTGCTCGCCAGAGACCCGGCTGTGATCGCCCAGCCGTTATCGGCTGATGCCATCTCCCCACCCCCTGAAGGCGTGGTTGCCTACGTCGACGGGTACGGGAACCTCAAGACAACGTGGGCTGACCCGCCGCTGGAACCGGGGAGCGACCTCCAGATCCGCATCGGTGAGGTGACCGCGACAGCCACCGTGGGCGCGGCGACGTTTGGCGTCCCTGCCGGGGAGCTGGCGTTCGCCCCGGGCAGTTCCGGATGGCAGCGGCGGGACGGGGTCGAGTTTCGGTGGTGGGAGCTACTCATGCGTGGTGGCAGTGCAGCGGAGTTCTTCGGCCAGCCGCCGACTGGTGCCCGGGTCGAGATACTTCAGTAAGCGACGGTCAGCCGGCAGCGAGGCGCGCCCCGGTGAGCTGTGCGGCAGTCCGGAGGAAGTCCTCCTGCACTTCGGTGTCGTACGCCGCGTGGTTGGCGCGCAGTTCATGGCGGCGCCTGAAGTACCGCCCAGTGACGGTGGCCGCCGGGTCATCGCTGGTTGCTAGCCAGACCTGGGTGTCAGCACCCTCCGGAAGGTCATCCGTCGCGCTTGGACCTCCCATCCGGGTCTTGATCCAGCCAGGATCGACGGCATTGCTTCGGGTCTGGGGCCAGTGACGCGCTACGGCGAAGGAGAGCACGACATCCCAGAGCTTGGAGTCGGAGTAGGCCTGCATCCCATTCCATGACCGCCGTTTGAACTGAAGGTCATCAAGGTGCGCTTCGCCTTGCGCCTCCAACCCGGACGTGAGGTAGATCATACGTTCAGGGGCTGGCATGAGGCAGGTGAGTAGGTACGGCGCGAGCACGTTGACCTGAAAGATGCGCTCCAGCCCATCTTCGGTGACCGTCCGTTCAGCCGCACCGCCAACGCCAGCATTGTGAATCACGGCGTCGTAGGGGCCGAAGGCAGCAGCGCCCTCCGCGACGGCACGGGTCTGCGCGAGGGACGCGAGGTCACCCACTACGACCCCGACGGCCTCCGGGACGGCGATGCGCGCCTGTTCTGCGCGCTGGTCGTTGCGCGCATGGAGAACCACGCGGTTCCCGCTGCCGGTGAGGTCGAGCGCGGTCTGCCGTCCAATCCCGTCGGTCGATCCGGTCACCAGGACTGTCACCATGTGCCGATCACCTGCCTCATGTACTCGAAGTGTGCATCTACGGCCGCCATGCTACGGGCGGCGAACCCGAGGGCCCGTGCGGATAGCCCCGGGCACGTCCGATCACTGCTTCTTGATTGGGGTGACAACCAGCTCGTTGATGCAGACGTGTGGCGGGCTGTCGAGCACGAACTGCACCGTACGCGCCACATCCGCCGGACTGAGCATCCGCTCCCGGTCGCCACTATCAGGCACCACCGGTCGCAGGCTGAGGAAGTCGGTGTCGATGTCACCGGGACAGACGGTGCAGGCCCGGACACCGTACCGGTTCTCCTGCGCGTTGAGGTGCGCTGCGAGCGAAGCCAGGGCGCTCTTGCTGGCGCTATAGGCTACCCCGGCGTCGGGTGAGAACTGCCACCCCGAGACTGAGGAGACGAAGACAACCACACCGCCGCCGGCAACTCGGAGGTCAGGCAGCACCAGATCCACCACAGCTGCCGCCGCCGTCAGGTTGGTGGCCACGATCGCGCGGAAGTCAGACATCGACTGGTCCCGCCAGTAGCGCCGCGGGTGGTTGAGGCCGGCTGCGAGCACGAGGTCGGTGGGCGCACCCCAGCTGTCGCACAGCGTCGCATAGGCACCCTGCAGGGCGTCTGGCTCGGTTGCGTCGCATTCGAGCTGAAGAGCCTCCCCGCCGGTTCGGCCGACGAGCTCGGCGGTCTCAGCCAGCGCTGAGGCCCGTCGTCCGGTGAGCACCACGCGGGCGCCAGCGGCCGCCGCGGACAGCGCGACGGCCTGACCGACGCCGCTGCCTGCACCGGTGATCCACACGACCCGGCCGGTTCGCCCGGGAACAGGCGATCGGTCCGCCGCTGTGTTGTGCTCCAGTCCCACAGGTGCTCCCCCGCTCGTTGCTGAGGGCTACAGGGTCCCTCCCGAGCCATTAGTATGCCTGTCTCGTATTGCAACCAGGGACCCGTCAGATCGAGTGCCCTCGGGCCTCGCAGCCAGGAGGCGCCATGCTCATCGACCTACAAGACCGCGTCGTCGTTGTCACCGGCGCAGGCCGGGGAATCGGCCGGACGATCGTGGAGACCTTCGCCCAGGACGGAGCCTCGGTGGTCGCGCTGGACGTTGGCACCGACGACCTCGGCCGCCTGGAGGCGGACCTGTCCGCACGCGGAGCGACGGTAGCGCCGATGAGATGCGATGTTCGCGACGCAGCGGCAGTCGACGCTGTGGTCAGCGGCGCGATGCAGCGGTTCGGACGGGTGGACGTGCTGATCAACAACGCCGGCATCAATGTGGAGGGCCGCCTCGAGGAGCTGGATGCCGCCGCCTGGGACCGCTGCTTTGAGGTCAACGTCCGCGGCACCTTCACCACCTGTCGAGCTGTCGCGCCGGTGATGAAGCAGCAGCGCTCCGGCCGGATCCTCAATGCGGCGTCTTTTGCGGCGATCGTGCCTAGCATCGGCGCTTCTGCGTACGCAGCGTCAAAGGCGGCCGTCGTCCAGTTCACCCGGACGATCGCCGGTGAGCTCGGGCCGTGGGGCATCACCGCCAACTCCTACGCGCCCGGCATGATTCCCACCGCTATGAACGGCTTCGCCGAGCTGGACCCAGCCGAGCAGGCAAAGAAGCTGGACACGCTAACGCTGCGGCGCTGGGGCGCTGCGCAGGACGTGGCCAATCTGCTGTGCTTCCTGGCCAGTGACCTCGCCAGCTACATCACCGGAACCCTGGTCGACGTCAGCGGAGGGAAGCTCGCCACCCAAGTGCCGGCGGCGGCGTACGCCGACCCGCTATGAGCGCCACCGGGATCAGCGTCGCTGTCGTTGGCCTCGGGTTCGGGCAGGACTTCGTGCCGATCTACCTGGCCCATCCCGATGTCGCTCGGGTCGTGTTGGTGGACCCAGATACAGCGCGACTCAGCGAGGTGGGCCAGCGATTCGGCATCTCAGAGTTGTATCCAGATGTCGCTGGTGTGCTCGCAGATCCCACGATCGACGCTGTCCATGTGCTCGCCCCCGTACACCTTCACGCCGAGCTGTCGGTGGCGACGCTGAACGCTGGGAAACACTGTGCCTGCGCTGTCCCCATGGCCACCTCACTGGAGGACATCGACAAGATCATCGCGACTCAAGCAGTCACCGGAAAGAACTACATGATGATGGAGACCGCCGTCTACGGTCGGGAGTACCTGACCGTCGAAGAGCTGTATCGACAAGGCGAGATCGGGACCTTGACCCTGTATCGCGGGTTCCACATCCAGAACCTGGACGGATATCCGTCGTACTGGCAAGGCTATCCGCCGATGCACTACGCAACCCACGCACTGGCTCCCGCGCTTGCGCTACTGGACACAACGGCAGCTAGCGTCCAGTGCCAAGGAGCAGGACGACTCACACCGGACCGGACAGCCGGCAACTACGCGAACCCGTTCCCGACCGAGGTCGGGTTCTTCCGACTGGCAGGAAGCGATGCGCTCGCTGACATCACCATGTCGTTCTTCCAGACGGCGCGCAGCTACCTGGAAGGATTCTCCTTGTACGGCGAGCACATAGGGATCGAGTGGCCACCCGACAACGAGGGCGAACTGCTCCGCTTCGACATGTCTGCCCCAGCCGCGGGGATCAGAGGAAACACCGTCAAGTCGACCACCATGCCAGCGCGGGACTTCCCGGAGCGATTGCCGTCCGACCTCCGCAAGTTCACCAAGGCCGGTACCGTGCAGCTGCCCGGGATGCCTGCACCGGCAAGGATCAGTGCCCATCACGGGGGGTCGCATCCGCACCTGGTCGCGGAGTTCGTCGCGAGCATCCGCGATGGGCGCGCTCCGCGCATCGATGATAAGCGCGCCGCGGAGTGGACTGCGCCGGGCATCTGCGCGCACGAGTCCGCGCTCACCGGTGGCCGTACCGTAACGATCCCGAACTACTCCTGACCGGCCCGTCGCTTTCCCTTTAGCCGAGTTTGCGGTGTCTATCGGTCTCGGTATCCAACAGGGTTCGCGGCGGTCTCGCAGCATTCGACCTGGCTTGGATTAGTGGTTGGGCGCTACGGGCCCCTTCGTCTAGGTTGTAAGGGTGCGCGCAAACACGCGATTTCTTCGCCCCCGGCCGGGTGTCAGCCGTGGGGTTTGTTGCGTGCACATCTTCGCGTAGTTCCTGCGGTTCATCAGGTTCGGGGGTTCACCCACCCAATCTGACGAGACAGGAGCTCCCCATGTCGACGTACCTTTCATACAGCGAGCTGACTCGCGCGCTGAGTCTTCGAGATCTCACCGACCCCACCCAAGGGCCGCACGCCATCCAGCTGATGCTCGATGATGTGGTGACCGCATTGACCGACACATGGCAATCCACCGTACGTATCGTGCGGAACCCACCTATCGTTGCTGTTGCCGACAACTACGACAAGCTCGGCTTCGATCC
>CADCUO010000079.1 GCA_902805915.1 uncultured Propionibacteriaceae bacterium
CCGGCACCGACCTGTCCTACTTCGACCAGGGCAAGGGTGAGCGGTGGCTGCAGTACGTGATCGAGCCCGCAGCCGGTCTGACCCGGTCTCTGATGGCGTTCGTCGTCGAGTCCTACACCGAAGACGAAGCCCCCAACACCAAGGGTGGCGTGGACAAGCGGACCGTACTCAAGCTCGACTCGCGACTGGCCCCGGTGAAGGCCGCGGTGCTGCCGCTGTCGCGCAACGAGGCTCTGTCGCCCAAGGCTCGGGACCTGGCCGCTGAGCTGCGTCAGTACTGGAACGTGGACTTCGACGACGCACAGGCCATTGGGCGGCGGTACCGGCGGCAGGACGAGATCGGTACGCCGTTCTGCATCACTGTGGACTTTGAGACCCTCGACGATGAGGCGGTGACTGTGCGGTCCCGGGACTCGATGTCGCAGGATCGGGTGGGTTTGTCGCAGGTGTCTGGTTACTTGGGTGCTCGACTCGTGGGGTGCTGATGCCGTGATCGCTTCACTGGGTGGTGCTTTCTGTCAGCGCTCCCTTCGGTTCTCGGCTCACTTGGGGCTGGCGTGACCGTCGACCCGCAGGTGGGATTGTTGGGCTTTCCCTCATCGCCTTCGTCGGGGACTGTGGCGGCACCTTTGTCGGGGACTGTGGCGGCGGAGCCTTTGCGGTTGGGGTCTTTGGTGGTTTCTACGCCGGTGGTGTTGGCGCCGATGGCGGGGATCACTAATGCGGCTTTTCGGCAGCTGTGTCGGGAGTTCGGGGCTGGGCTGTATGTCTGCGAGATGATCACCTCGCGGGGGATTGTTGAGCGGGATCGCAAGACGCTGGGGATGTTGAAGTTTGACCCGGGGGAGGCCGTCCGGTCGGTGCAGCTGTACGGGGTGGACCCGGCGACGATGGCGACGGCTACCGAGATCTTGTGCAACGAGTACGGGGTCGGGCACGTGGACCTCAACTTCGGATGCCCGGTCCCCAAGGTGACCCGCAAGGGAGGTGGGGCTGCGCTGCCGTACAAGCGGGGGCGGCTGGCCAAGATTCTGACCGCCACCGTGCGAGCGGGCGAGCGGTACGGCGTGCCGGTCACGATGAAGACTCGCAAAGGCATCGACGAAGATCATCTGACGTTTCTGGACGCGGGCCGGATCGCGCAGGACGCCGGCTGTGCGGCGATCGCCTTGCATGGCAGGACAGCCGCGCAGGCGTACTCCGGGGTGGCCGACTGGGATTCGATCGGTGAGCTGGTGCAGACGGTGGAAATCCCGGTGCTCGGCAACGGCGACATCTGGGAGGCCTCCGACGCCGTGGCCATGGTGCGGCACACCGGTGTCGCCGGGGTGGTGATCGGCCGCGGCTGCTTAGGACGGCCGTGGCTCTTCCGCGACCTCGCCGACGCCTTCGCCGGCCGGACCGGTCAGCTGCTGCCGCGACTGGGGGAAGTGGCGGCCATGGTGCGGCGACACGCCGAGCTGCTGGCTGCGTTAACCAACGAGCAGCACGGGCTGACCGATCTGCGTAAGCACATGGCGTGGTACCTCAAAGGATTCCCTGTGGGAGGAGAGATCCGCCGCGGCCTCGGCATGGTGTCCTCTCTTGATGATCTTGATCGGAAGCTGTCCCGGTTGGACCCGGACGTGGAGTTCCCCCGTACCGAGCTCGGGCAGCCGAGAGGTCGACAGGGGACACCGCGAGAGCGGGTGGCGCTGCCTGAGGGTTGGCTCGACGACACGGTCGGTGATGATCTTGATCTGGCCGAGGCGGAGCTCGGGATCTCGGGTGGCTGAGGAGTCGATCTCGCCCCGGGCCAGGGCATGGGCGACGACGATGAGCGGACATGCCGACGGCGTCTTGGTGCGGGCTCACAGCACCTCGTCTGCAGCTGTGCAGCCCGGGCCGCCGGTGGGACGTGAGATCCGCGAGGAACGAGAACGAGCGTTGTTGCGACCAGGGGCGACGCTGGCCGAGGGGGCGGGGCATCGGCTCCGGGAGGAGGAGCCCGACTCCGAGCGCACCTGCTTCGAACGGGACCGGGACCGGATCGTCCACTCGACGGCCTTCCGACGCCTGGCTGGCAAGACCCAGGTCGTGGTGTATCCCAGCGACCATCAGCGGACACGGCTGACCCATGCCCTCGAGGTGGCTCAGATCGCCACCTCGATCGCGCGGGCGGCCGGGGTCAACGTCAGCCTGGCCGACGCCATCGCGCTCGGCCACGACTGCGGCCACGGTCCTGGCGGGCACGCCAGCGAGGACGCCTTCGACGCCTTCATCCCCAGCGGCTTCGACCACGGTCCCTGGGGCGCCGACGTGGTGCTGACCAACCTCAACCTCTGCATCGAGACATTGGACGGGATTCGCAACCACTCCTGGTCCCGTCCTGCGCCCAGCACGGTGGAGGGCGAGATCGTCAGCTGGGCGGACCGGATTGCCTACTGTGCTCACGACTTGGAGGATGCCGTTCACGCCGGCATCGTGAAGCTGGCCGACCTGCCGGCCGACGTCACCCAGGTCTGTGGGAGCAGCCGCCGCGCCCAGCTCAACACCTTCGTCCGCGCCGTGGTGAGCGCCATCAACGACCACGGTCAGGTCGGGATGGACGCAGAGTCGGCCGGTGCGCTGGCGGCGCTGCGTACCTTCAACTACGAGCGGATCTATGTCCGACCAGCCTCGCTGGCCCAGTCGCGCTCAGTGGTCGCGGTACTTCGTGCCCTGGTGGAGTTCTATACCGGCCACCCGGACGCCGTTCCGGAACCAGCTGGTGCCGATCCGGGCAGCGAGGATGCGGTTCGGGCGGCAGTGACCTACGTTGCCGGTATGACGGACAGATACGCCTTCCGCACCGCCATCACCGAGCTGGGATGGGACCCGTCGCGGCTGCCGCAGGGCATCGACCACGGGGCGTAGTAGCCGATCCACCAACGCTTCGAAGTGTCGCCGTGGATAGGGTGCGTCCGAAGCCCAAGCTCAATGTTGTTGTCCCGTAGCTGACCTTTGAAGGAGCTCACCCAGTGACTGGCTCATCCGGCGCCCGCGTCGCTCTGCGCACCGAAGGCGTCTCTGTGTTGATCGACATCGCTGACGGCCAGCTTCCCTCCATCACCCATTGGGGAGCGGACCTCGGTGAGGTGAGCGAGGAGGACTTCGCTGCGCTGGTGACGGCGGACCTGACACCGAACGCGACCAACCTGGTCGATGCCATGCCGCACCTGGCGGTGCTGCCGGAGCACTGGACGGGCTGGGTGGGACGTCCTGGCATCAGCGGCTCCCGGGAGGGCCGGGACTGGTCGCCGAGGTTCACCTACACCCGCATCACCGTGGACGGCGAGGAGATCGGATCCGCCGACACCCGCCTGGCGTTGGTCAACGCCGGTCAAGCCACCGTCGTCGTGGAGGCGGAAGACACCTCCGCGGCGCTCGCGCTCAGCATCACAATCCAGCTGACCGCTGGCGGATTGTTGCGGTCCCGAGCGCAGGTCACCAACACCGGAAGCGAGTCCTACACGATCAACGACCTGGTGTTGGCGTACCCGGTGCCGGCGAACGCGCGGGAGATCCTTGACTTCGCCGGTCGGTGGGGTAAGGAGCGGACTCCGCAGCGCTCCGAGCTGGTGACCGGAATCCACCTCCGGGAGGGGCGCCGGGGTCGTACCGGTGCCGATGCGGCGACGTTGCTGCACCTGGGCACCCCAGGCTTCGGCTTCGCGGCCGGTGAGATCTGGTCGGTGCATACCGGGTGGAGCGGCAACCACATCCACTACGCGGAACGGCTCTCCACCGGCGAGCAGGTGCTTGGTGGGGGCGAGCTGCTGCTCCCCGGTGAGGTGCGGCTGGCCCAGGGGGAGTCGTACCAGTCACCGTGGGTCTACGGCTCGTACGGCAACGGCCTCGATGTGGTGGCGCGTCGGTTCCACGCCTTCCTCCGCGCCCGGGACAGCCACCCCTCCACCGAGCGGCCCGTCACCCTCAACGTCTGGGAGGCTGTCTACTTCGACCACGACACCGATCGGCTGGTCGACCTCGCAGAACGAGCCGCCGCACTAGGAGTCGAGAGATATGTCCTCGACGACGGCTGGTTCGGCGCCCGCCGCAACGACCGTGCTGGTCTCGGCGACTGGACCGTCTCCAAAGACGTGTGGCCGGACGGGCTGCATCCCTTGGTGGACAAGGTGACCGGTCTCGGAATGGAGTTCGGTCTCTGGTTCGAGCCGGAGATGGTCAACCCGGACTCCGACGTCGCCCGTGCCCATCCGGAGTGGATCATGTCCACCGGCAACCGGATGCCGGTGCTGAGCCGCTCCCAGCAGGTCCTCAATATCGGCATCCCCGAGTGCTACACCTACATCCGCGACGCGATGATGGCCATCCTGGACGAGTACGACATCGGCTACATCAAGTGGGACCACAACCGGGACCTGATCGACGCCGGTACCGCACCGGACGGTCGACCCGGTGTGCACGAGCAGACCCTGGCGTTCTACCGGCTGGTGGATGAGCTGAAGGCCGCGCATCCCGGGCTGGAGATCGAGTCCTGCTCCTCCGGCGGCGCCCGGGTCGACCTCGGCGTACTGGAGCGGACCGACCGGGTCTGGGTGTCGGACTGCATCGACCCGCTCGACCGGCAACAGATGAACCGGTGGACCACGCAGCTCGTCCCGCCGGAGATGATGGGCTCGCACATCGCCTCGGGGCGCTCCCACACCACCGGACGCGTCCACGACCTTGCCTTCCGGGCAGCTTCGGCGGTGTTCGGCCACCTCGGCATCGAGTGGGACCTGGCCGAGGCCACCGACGACGAGCTGTCCCAGCTGCGGGACTGGATCGCCTTCTACAAGGCCGAGCGGGCGCTGCTGCTGGGTGGCGACCTGGTCCGGATCGACTTCCCGGATCCCACCATCTCCGCCCATGGCGTGGTGGCGCACGACCAGTCGCGGGGGATCTATGAGATCGCCTCGATCGGACGCTCCGAAGCCGTTTCCGTGGGACGGCTGCGGCTGCCCGGCCTGGACCCCACCCGGCGCTACCAGGTCACACCGGTACTGCCGGGCGGGGCACCGCACGGGATGCAGGCGCCGCCCTGGTGGCACCTGGGAGAAGGGATCGAGCAGGCAGACACCACATCCTCCGCCGTGGGTCCCAAGGAGGCGGCGGGCGCGGTGTTCACCGGCGCGGCACTCGCCTCGGCCGGGCTGCGTGCTCCTGGGCTTTGGCCGGACCAAGCGGTCGTGCTCCGGGTGGATTCGGTTGACCTGGCCGGGACAGGCTCCTAGTGTGAACTAAGACTCCGCTGCACAACGAGGTGTAGCGGTGTCGTCTTGCCGAGGCCGGGTCGCCTATGTCGGACCCGTGTCGTCAGGGCACCAGCCGCGCTTTCAGATTGTCCGGCAGCAGCAGCGCGGACCGCGTCAGCTGGTGCGCCGTGACCACCGTGACGGTCTGCGCAGCCAGCAGGCCCACCAGCACGATGACCTGCGCCGCGCCTGCCTGCAGCGGCGTACCGCCGCCCAACAGCACGCCGACGAAGGCACCCGGCAAGGTGACCAGGCCGACGGTCCGGGTCTGGTCCAGGCCGGGTACCAGGGCCTCGGGAAGGTGCCGACCGATCACCTCAGTGATCGCCACCGGACGTTCCATGCCGAGGGAGAGCGCCGCCTCGTAACAGCCGTGCTCGTCTCGCAGGGCCGCAAAGACACGCCGCCCCGTCAACGAGCTGGCACTCATGGCGCCACCGATGACGATGCCGGCCATCGGCACCAGCGACGGCCCGTTGAGTGGCACCGCACCGGAGAGAAAGATCACCGCCAACACCGGTACGCATCCGGCCGCCACCGCGACTGCCACCCACGGCCACGCGCGCGGAGCGCCGATGCGTCGGGCCGAGGTGACCACGGCAACGCCGAACATGACCAGCGCGAAGACGGCCGACCAGGCGAGATGGCTGAGCACCGCGGCGAGGACCAAGGACACCACCGCAAGCTGGATCACCGCGCGCACGGCTGCAGCGGTGACGCTGCGCTGCACCGGCAAGCGTCCGACCCAGGACACCGCAACCGCGATCCCGAGCAGCAGGACCAGGGCCACCGCGAGCGCTGGTCCGGGTTGCTGCGGCACACCTGATTGTCTCACCGGGCTCCGGCCTACTCGTGGAACGACGAGGGCAGCGGGGTGTGTTGTAATCAGCCGGTGAGTACGACGTCTCGCCCTCTCAACCGCTGGGCGATTGGGTGGCGTATCGCCGCGACTCTGCTCGGCATCGGCTTGATGGTCAACGGCTCGGTCCGGATGAGTGACGACGTCTGGCCGTTTGGTCCGATGTCGCAGTACGCCTTCTCACCGGCCGATGACGCCACCATCGTGATCACCCGGGTGGAGGGCCAGTTCGTCGACGGCCGGCGAGCCGACCTGCCCCTACGGGTAGAGGTCACCGGCATCAGCCGCGCGGAGATCGAGGCGCGGATCCCGCAGATCCAAGCCGACCCCTCCTTGCTCCGCGGCGTGGCGCAGGGCTGGGAGAGCCGGCATCCCGGCGGGCCTGCCTTGCAGACGCTCTGGCTGGTGCAGGACGAGACGCACCTGGTCGACGGCCGCAAAGGTCCCACCCGACTGGTGGAGCTCGCGTCCTGGACGGTGCCGCGATGACTCGCCCGGCCACAGTCGGGGACAGCATCGTCAACTGGTTCATGCCGGTGGTGCCGCAGGCCCGGATCGCGATTCTGCGCACGGTGATCTATCTCTTCGTGATCATCGACATGCATTTGATCGTCCGAGACCCCATCCCGCTGAGCCGCCAGCCCGAGCTCTACTCCCCGCTGATGGTGGCGCGGCTGTTCCACCTGCCGACGCCCAGTCCTGCGATCACCATCACCTTGTACGTGGTCTTGTGGGTCAGCTGTCTGGTGGCAGCGGCGAACCGGGTGCCTCGGCTGGCCGGCCTAGTGGTGGCCGCCGCATTCACCTGGTGGACCTCGATCGGTATGGGCTACGGCAAGGTCGACCACGACCACCTGGCCTTGATGGTCGCCTTGTGGGTGCTGCCCACCGCTGGCGTCGTCGCCGGTCGGTGGCGCGATACCGAGCCGTCCGCTCGGGCCGGCTGGGCGCTGAAATGCATCCAGATCGCCGTGGTCTCGACGTACTTCTTGTCGGCCATCACCAAGATCCGAAGCGGCGGCTGGAGCGTGACCTCCTGGCCTAACAGCGCCATCTTGATGTGGGCCATCATCCGCCGACCGCACGGTCTCGGGCAGTACCTGATGGACTATCCGATGCTGCTTCGCGGCATGCAGTGGATGGCCTTCCTGGCCGAGCTGACCTCACTGGTGGTGCTGTGGCTGCGCGGGCGCGCCCTGCTCGTGGCTGCTTTGTTCTGGCTGAGCTTCCACGTTTTCACGGTGGCGATCTTGTACATCCACTTCGCCCCCACGCTGGTGTGCTGGCTCGCGTTCGCTCCGCTGGAGCGTTGTGCGCCCCGGGTTCGCCGGGTCGTAGCCAGTCGGCGGGAGCGCGCAGGCAGGGGTGCCGCCCGGCAGCCGATGCCGGTTGGCCGCGACCAAGCGGTAGACCACCGCAGCTAGCTGTCTCACTCCCGGCAGACCCATCGTCCGTCCGAGCAACCCGTACGGGCCGCCTCGGAACCGGAGCCACTGCGCAACGGCCTGGGCGCCGCCGGAGATCGTCCCGTCGGTGGCGACCCAGAGCACCTCCCGTTGCGCCCGATCCTGGGTCGTACCGAGCGACTCCAGATCGGTGAACTGCCACGGAACCAGATTCGCGTTCGGCCCGCCACGACGGCGCAGCCGAGCGGCGACCCAAGTGGCGCTCGTGGTGCAGAAGCCGCAGTCGCCGTCGAAGATGAGCAACGGCCGGGACGGCTGCGCTGCATTGTTGGCTGGGTTGTGCACAGCAACGACCCTACCCAGGGCTGCAGCAGCTCCAGGGAACCGCCGAGAAAGTACACTCGCACCTGTGGCGGGCCGGATCAACGACGAGGACATCACCGCAGTACGTGACCGAGCCAAGATCGAAGATGTCATCGGAGCCTACGTCGCGTTGCGCAACGCTGGCGGCGGCTCATTGAAGGGCCTGTGCCCGTTCCACGACGAGAAGACTCCCAGCTTCCAGGTGACCCCATCCCGCGGCTTCTTCTACTGCTTCGGGTGCGGTGAGGGTGGTGACGTCATCACCTTCATGCAGAAGATCGACAACCTGTCCTTCGCCGAAGCCATCGAGCGACTGGCGGACCGGGTCGGTATCCAGCTTCGGTACACCGAGGACGCGGGTCCCCGGCCCGAGCCCGGCCTGCGGTCGCGCCTGATGGACGCCCACCGGCAGGCCGCTGAGTTCTTCGCCGAGCAGCTGAGCGGACCAGACGCCATCGCTGGCCGACAGTTCCTGGCCGAACGTGGCTTCGACCGCGAGTCCGCCGAGCGCTTCGGCGTCGGGTTCGCGCCGCGGTCGGGGCGAGCTCTGGCGGACCACCTGCGTGGCCGCGGCTTCCGCGACACCGAGCTGGTGGCCGCCGGGCTGGTCCGGGAGAACGGCTACGACTTCTTCCGCGGTCGGCTGCTGTGGCCGATCCGCGACTCCGGCAGGCAGGTGGTCGGCTTCGGTGCGCGCAGGATCTTCGACGATGACCGGATCCCCGCGAAGTACATCAATACCCCCGAGACTGACCTTTACAAGAAGTCCCAGGTGCTTTACGGCCTGGATCTGGCTCGGAAGCAGATCGGCAAGAAGAGCCAGGCCGTCATCGTGGAGGGTTACACCGACGTAATGGCGGCCCACCTGTCGGGTGTAGACACCGCTGTGGCGTCCTGCGGTACGGCGTTCGGCGACGACCACGCCCGGCTGTTGCAACGTCTGATGGGCAACCACGACGCCTTCCGCGGCGAGGTCATCTTCACCTTCGACGGAGACGCTGCCGGTCAGGCGGCCGCACTCAAGGTCTTCGGCGGCGACCAGAACTTCATCGCGCAGACGTACGTGGCCGTGGAACCGACCGGGCTGGACCCCTGTGATCTCCGGCTGCAGCACGGCGAGGCCGCGGTACGCGAGCTGGTGGCGAGGCGGGTGCCGCTGTACCGGTTCGTGATGAACAACGTTCTCAGCCAGTACGACCTCGACCGTGCCGACGGGCGGCTGTCCGCACTGCGCGCCGCGGCGCCGCTCGTGGGGAGCATCCGGGACACCGGACTGGTGGGCGGCTACGCCCGCGAGCTCGCCGGGCTGCTGGGCATGGACCCTGAGGAGGTACGCCAAGAGGTGATGAGGGCAGCGTCGAAGGCGTCGCGACACACCGCCGGTGCGCAACCCAGGAACGGTAATTCGGCGCCGGAGATCGAGGCTTCGCCCAAGGACGACCTGCCCAAGCTGCCTGACCCTCGGGACCGGATGCTTGCCACGGAACGGGAAACAGCCAAGCTGCTGGTCCAGGCCCCGCACCTGTTCCGACCTGGGTGGGACGGTCTGAGCGTGGACGACTTCACCCACCCGGCGTACGCCGCGGTGTTCACCAGCGCCGAGAAGGCTCTTGCTCAGCAAGGAGCTGGGGACTGGATCCACCGGATCGCCGCCGCCGCTGAGCACGACCAGATCCGTACCCTGATTGCGTCACTAGCCGTGGAGCCGCTGCCCGTCCAAGGCGAGGTAGAGGACCGGTTCGTGGTGGCCCACTCCGCCGGGCTGCAGTTGCTGACCGTGATGCGACAGATCTCGGAGCTGAAGTCGAGGTTGCAACGGACCAACCCGGTCGAGTCGCCGACAAAGTACAACCAGATGTTCTCCGAGCTGGTTGTGTTGGAGGCCCGGCGCAAGGAGTTGCAGAGCCGAAGCCTCGGCGCCCTGGACTGAGGTACCAGACTGTCCACAGCTTGGTTTTCTGCTCACCCAGCGCTGTCTGATCAGATGCACAGTGAAGCATGTCGATCACCTGGGGAGACCTGGCCGAGGAACCGCTGCTGACTCCGGAGGAGGAGCGGCTCCTGGCAGTCCAGATCGAGGCCGGCCTGTTGGCCCGGGAGGAACGCGTGCGGCCACACCCACGCCACGACGCCACTTCGGTGGAGCTCGGCATGCTCGAAGAGATCGGCCACCAGGCTTGGCAGCGCTACATCCGGGCCAATCTGCGGTTGGTGGCGATGGTGTCGAGACCGGCTGCCACCCGCAGCGGGCTATCCGAGAGCGACCTGTTCCAGGAGGGCTGCCTCGGGCTGATCCAAGCGGTGGAGCGCTTCGACTACCGTCGCGGTCACCGGTTCTCCACCTATGCGCTGTTCTGGATCCGGGCCTTTGTGGGTGCTGCCACTGCGAGCCGACTCGGTGCTCTAAACCTGCCCGCGAGTCGGGCGGAGAAGCTGCGGGCTGTGCGTGGGGTGGAGAGCGAGCTGACTCAGCTGCTTGGCCGGCCCGCCGGTGCCGCGGAGGTGGCGGCGCACCTGGGACGTCCGGTGGAGTGGGTGGCTGATCTGCTCTCACACCAGCCGCCGCAGTCGTTCGACAGCATCGACCTCCGCGCAGCAGAGCTCGTTGACGAGCAAGCCCTCGCCTTGGGCTCGTTTTCGGATCTGCGACCGCTTTCCGCGGCGCTGCTGGGTCAGTTGCCTGAGCTGGAGCGGGACGTGCTGGTGACCCGGCTGGGGTTCACCGACCGGACGCACTCCTACGTCGACACCGCCGCGGCGTTGGGCATCAGCGTGACCCGGGTGCGTCGGCTGGAGGCTCGTGCATTGGAACGCTTGCGTGGCATCTGCCCGCAGTCCGCGTCGGTGCACCTGTAATGAGTGAGCGGAGTGATCGGCGACAATGGCGCAATGGTGAAGCGACCGAGATCAGCACTGCCCGGGGCCGGTCGCTGGTGGAGCCGGACCCGCGGGCTGCCTCGGGAGGTGCATGAGGCGTTCGTCGCGTCACTCGACCTGCCGAGCAGCTCCCCCGCACCACGGATCCTGGCTAGGGCCGAAACACCCGACGGAGTCTGCATCGGCGGTCCGGCACTGTTGTCGTACGGCAACACCGCGCACTGGACCCACGTCGGCTGGCACCAGATCGAACGGGGCGGATGGAACGTCGAGACCGCCCGGCTTCGATGGACGCTGTACGGGGGCCAGCAGGGCTTCGTGGAGCTGAGCCAGCCGGGGCGACTGCCGGAGCTGTTCCGGGAACGAGTCGCGGCAAGCATCGTGCTGGAGAAGTTCGTACCGCTGCAAGGCGGTCGCGGCGTGACGATCGTCGGTCGTCGGGACCTCGGCAAGTCTGATGCGCCGATCATCTGGCACACGACGTTGGGACGGGGCCTGAGCTGGGACGCCGACGGCGTTCAAGAGGTCGCAGACACTGCCCTTGCGCAGGTGCAGGCTGAATACGACATCGCATGACGGTCCTGATACTGTACGTAGCCGCAACACCGTCGATCCCTCGTAGCTCAATTGGCAGAGCAGCCGACTGTTAATCGGCAGGTTACTGGTTCGAGTCCAGTCGGGGGAGCCATCTCCCCTTGTCAGAGGGTTTCGTGGGCGGGGTAGCAGCCCAAGATCCCCGTGATTGTGGCACTTTCACTCACACAGTTCAATCCCCACGCCGGTTGTGGCGCCCGCCTTCACTCAGCGATACATGGCCGCACTGTCGGCGGAAGTAGCGGCCACCGGCCACCCGTTCAACGGCTGGAGTTGGCCGATCCGGCTACCGGATCCAGCGGGCCCCACGGAATCTGTCTGCGAAGGGATCGAAACCGGCCGGATGCGGGGGCGCCGCACCAGGAGCGGCAGCGATCAGCGAAGGGCCTTCATCGGGGGGCCCGGTTCTGAGCGGTCGACGCTTATGGATGCTCCCCAGTAGTTCAGGGCGAGATCGGGGTTGTCACGCGGTTCTGATGCCTGTGCTCGGTAAGCCGCGTCAGTACCATCAGTCATGGACCTAGATCCGCCCAGCGAGACCGAACGAGCAGTCTTCGGATCGATGACCTCTGAAGGGATCCACGCCTTCCTCAACGACCACGCCCGACAGCAGCTGGGCAGCGGAATTGCTCGTATCCGGTTCCGAGCCGGACGGATCGACGCGGTGTGGGGGACCCAGCTCGCCGATGCGGTGCGGTAGTGATCAAGACCCACCGCCCTCCCAGACGTGAATACCCTGCGCGCAACCGCAGACGCGAAACGGCTGCTCGTCGCAGCCGACTTCCCGTGCCCGACTCCGCTCTCCTCAACCGGGAGTCTGAGGAGGGTCGTGGTGGGTCACGCCAACTGGTATGCCGGGAACGTGGCTATGGTCGACAACCTGCTGCTCGGAACCATCGACTGGAAGCTCGTTGCCGACACCGAAGCAGTCATGGCTGGCCTCGCAGCGTCGTGCTATGCCGCCAGCGCGACGCTCAGCGCCGTCGCCTGGGTCCTGATGTGGGCGATCTCGTTTTTCAGCTCGCTGGCTTCTTGGCCGATCTCGCTTAGGCGGCGGCGCAGCGTGAGGACGCCGGCGAAGTTCCAGCTCGCTCAGTTCAGGGAACAGCAACAGGCCAACGATGAGCAGGTAGAGCACCAACCGCAGGTCGGTTAGTGTGGCATCGGCCCGCACACCTGGACCACCGCCGACCCGGCGAGTTCTTGGCGGCACACCTCAGGTGCGCCCTGCCAAAGCACCCAGGCGCTGCCGAGCAGGAGCGCAAACAGCATGATTCGTCGTCCCCATCGCAGGCCCGGGTGTTCTCTGCGCTGGCTTGCCTGGTTATCGCCCACGGCGACAACAGTGCCCGACACGAGGGCCCGCCAGGGACAGCGGGTCCCGGGCACCTGCTGGTGGGTAAGCACCCAACGTCATGCCCGGGTCGGCGGTTCAGCCGTAGGAGCGGACTAACCACCCTCGGCGACAGCTGAGCCTGTCCGCCGTTTTGACCCGCGACCTCTGTGAAGAGGACCGGTGGCGGATCGATGCGTACCACGAGGCCAGCGCAGCCAGCGACGGTGCAGGGCCACCCTCGGGTGGTGTCGTTCCAAGCTCTATTGCGGTGCAGACCGCTTGGTAATCCGGCTTCGCCGAAGGTCGTGTCAGCGCGGAGTCGCGGACCAGACTCGTTGTTCGTCCAGTCGTGGATACCGAGCGTGCCGCGACCGGCTCTGGAGCTCAACATAGAACGGCATCA
>CADCUO010000080.1 GCA_902805915.1 uncultured Propionibacteriaceae bacterium
TCGGCGGACGATGGGGGTGCAGAGGCAGGTGGCGCGGCGGTCGTCGGGTAGGCGTCAAGGTCTTCCGAGGATGGAGGTCCCAACGGCAGCTCGCCCTCCACCCGCATCCTCCTCGCCATGCTCGCTCCATAGATACGGCAACGGGTCGGTCTTGAATGTCGTCCGGACGTACACGAACGGGCGGCGAACGTCGACCGACGCTGAACCGTCTCCCCTGTCGCGGCCTGTGTGACTGCTCGACAGTCGCCGCCCAGCGGCAATTCCGCCGTAACGATCAATTCACCGTCGCGTTCGCACGCAAGGTCATGATTGACACCGTGAGGCTCCTACTCGTCACCTTGCACTTTGACCGGCTACTTCATCTGGGTGACGATGTTCGGCCCCGAGGCGCCGGCCGCTGCCGAGACACATCATGGGGTGGCGCTGCGCTTGTTCAAGGTGACCGAATCCTGAGGTTCCCTCCCGCGGGCTCGCTCTGACGACGTGCCGTCGTGTCGACAGCTCAGCGCCCGCTCACGACGTCGGCTGCTCGCGCCAGCCGGCTGGTGCCGCGCGCGCTGGCGAACTCGCGCCGGTCAGCCCATCCGTAGGCCCGGTACAGGCTCTGGATGCCGAGCCATCGGAGCGGCTCAGGCTCCCAGCGCCGCGCTCTTTGGTCTACCCACGGGAGCATCGTCCGCTCGGTCGATTCGCCCAGAACGAGATCCGCGAGCGTCCTCCCCGCCAGGTTCGCGGCCGCCACGCCGGTCCCGACGTACCCGCCTGCCTGTCCGAGTCCAGAGTGCGGATCGTAGGCGACGGTCGCGCGCCAGTTGCGCGGAACGCCAAGCACGCCGCTCCACGCGTGCGCGAGAGGTACATCGCGGATAGGGGGGAACCACGAGACGAGCACCCGACGCAACGTCTCAATCGTGCCCGCCGGAGTCTCGCCGTCGATGTCGATGCCCGAGGCCCAGCGGTACGGGTTGCCCCGACCACCGATCGCGATCCTGTTGTCGAGGGTCCGCTGGGCGTAGGAGTAGACGTGGGAGAAGTCCTCGAGGGTGTCGTAGTGCCGCCAACCAATCGCTTCCCACATGTCGTCGGTCAGCGGCTCGGTGATGATCATCGAGCTGTTCAACGGCACCCACGTGCGTCGCTGACCCGGAATGGCTGCGGTGAAGCCCTCCGTGGCCCGCAGCACGTGCCGCGCGCGGATGGTGCCTCGGTCGGTCACGACCACCCGCGGCGCTATCTCGACGGCACGCGTGCCCTCGTGAATGCGGACGCCGAGCGAGCGCACCACCCTGCCCAGGCCCGCCGCCAGCTTTGCGGGATGGACACGCGCGCAGTGGGGCTCCCAGAGCGCAGACCGCGTGCCGGCAACTCGGATCCTCTCGTCCGCCTCCTCCCTGCTCAGCCATTGATGTCCCAGTTCCGGCCAGGCGCGTGCACGGGCTGTAGCTGCGGCCGCTCGTTCCTGCTGTGCCGGGTTGCGCGCCACCATCAAGGTGCCACCCTTGCGGATTTCTGCGTCTACCCGCTCCCGCTCAGTCACCGCGATGACCTCGTCGACCGAAGCGTTCATGGCCTGCTGGAAGCGGGCAACCAGCTCGCGAGGATGGGTCTTGGCGTACCCGTCGAGGCCACCGGTCACCGCCGCGGTGAGCCACCCGCCGTTCCGTCCTGACGCGCCGTACCCCACGTAGCGTTGCTCGATCATGCGGACCTGCAGATCGGGACGGGCGGTCGCAAGGTAGTACGCCGCCCAGAGCCCGGTGTAACCGGCGCCGACGATCGCCACGTCGACATCAGCGTCGTCCTCGAGGACGTCCGACGGGGTCGGCAGGCCGATCTCCTGGTACCAGTAGGACACCCCGCCGCTGCCGGTCGTCGTCCCGGCAACCTCCGACCCGTCGGCGCCGCGCACCTCGGTCATACAAGGACCAGGTCGTGGCCGAGCGAGCTCAGGTTCCGCGGCCCCTGGGGGGTGCACTCCACGGTGTCACCCAACTTGAGCCCGAACCCCTCATCCGGAAGGTGCAGGTTCGGCTCCACGGTGAACGACATGCCCGGCTCGAAGACATGGGCGTCGCCCTCGACCATCGTCATCGGCTCGAGCCATCCCGGGGGGTACGCGACCCCGAGGCTGTAGCCGATGCGGTGGCAACGGGCCTGGTGCAGCCCGACGGGGCCGAGGACGGCACGAGCCGCCCCTTCCGGCTCATGCACAGGCCGGCCCGCCACGCACGCGTCGATGGCCGCGAGGTGGGAGGCCTTCTGGTGGGCGGCCACCTCGATCATCCGTGCGGTCGGCCGACCTACGACCACCGAACGCATCAGGACGGCGTGGTAGCGGTGCACCACTCCCGCGAGCTCGATGCACACCACGTCGCCGACACTCACCGCCCGTCGGCTCGCCATGCAGTGAACGAGGGCGCTGCGTTCGCCGGGGACGGCCTGGCCGTGCGCGCCGTGGTCGACCCCAACGCCCTCGACGTCGACGCCATGTACGCACGCCTGCTGGCGGCAGCCTCACGATCGTTGGGCATCGACCCCGACCGAGCGCAGGAGGCGGACGCCCGAGCGCGAGACTGGTTGGGCCGCCAGTCGCCGTCGACCTCCTTCTCTCCCGCACTGCTGGCCAGCATCCTCGAGACGATCGATCACCGCTGACCGAGCGGGGCGCGTTGACGGTTCCGGGCCTTCACCCTCCAGCCCGCAGTCCGCAGCGGCCCGCCAGGAACCTGACGGCCGTCGCGATTCCCTCGGCTGCAGGCGTTCCACCCGCATCCGGGCTGGCGTGCTCGAGGGCAAGCGCTCAGCGACTTCCCCGCGTGTCGCTGCTCCCCGGGCGACCTGCTCGAGCGGTTCGGGCTGCATGCCGACGCCGCCGAAGCACCGAGGCCGGGCGCACGCGCAAGAGGGCGAGCGGGCGTGCCGAGAAGAACCTGGGGAGCGCGTGAGCTGTTCAGGCTGTGGCAACTCACCCAGATCGGCTGCCTTCGTGGGGAAGGAGGAACCACTCGTTGCTCGATGCCCAGTCTTCGCCGCAGGCATTCTGGCTCACTGTCGCGCGCATGAGGATGGTGCCAGTGATCAGCTGCTCCACTCCGCTCAGCAGGAGGTGGTCACCCTGGTCGCACGTCGGCGAGTCGCCTGCGCTGGAAAGGCTGAGCCGTGACGCCGAGCTGTCGAAAGTCCACCGGCCGCGGTCGACCACGGCGCCGGACCCAGCCGCAACGGTGTACCTCCCATCCGGGGCGACCTCGAGGACACGACCGCCGCCGCCTCCGTCCTCCGCCGGCATCGGGTCGGTGACTTCGGCCATCCAGTCGCCGTGCAACGAGGTCGGGCCCACCGGTGGCTGCCAGTCCCCCTTCGCGGGAACCTTGAAGCCGGACAGGTACTTGTTCTTAGTCGGCAGCACCTGCTCAAGGACTCCCCGCAACTGCCACAAGGGGGAGCAGCCCTCGACCGCCGGCTGGGTGTGGACGAACCGCATCTCGCCGGCAGCCGAGAGCGACGCGCGCATCGTGAACTGGCGTCCGGTGCACGTGGCGGGACCGCGATCCATCGTCACGGTGATGAGGTCACCGTCGATCTCGTACGTACCGGTCACGGCCGGGTTGGAGAACAGCATCCCGGAGTCGTCGAGCCGCATGCGGCCGTCCTCGCTGAACAGCATCAGCACGACGCCGTTGTCCACCCGCCAGACTCCGTTGATGAGCTGCGCGGTCGGGCGCGCCCCGACGAGGAAGTCCCCGTGGACGTCGACTTCGGTGGTCGGCCCGGGGTTGGCAGGCGGTGCGGCGCCGTCGTCGCCTCCAAGTGTCTGGAACGCAGCGACTCCCAGGACGGGAATCACCGCCGCCGCTGCGGCGGCCGCAGCCACGGTATGCCGGGGACCTCGCGTCCGCCGGCTGTCAATGCGCTCCTGGACTGCGTCACGCGCATACCTTGCGTCTGACTCGCCCACGACGACCCGTCCGGTGACAGCCGCGATGTCCGTGGCAAGCCGCTCCTCGATGCTGCTCATCAGCTCATCTCGATCCGCTGTTGCAGGGCCTGCAGTCCTCGATGGGTGTGGGCCTTCACCGAGCCCTCACTGATCTGGAGCAGCCGGCCCGTCTCCGCCACGGAGAGCTCGAGGACGTACCGGCAGGCCAGCACCTCGCGCTGACGTCGGGCCAACGTGCGCATGAGGGCCACCACCGATCCGACTTCGTCGCGACCCACCATCGTGTCCTCCGGACTCTCCTGGTGCTCGTGCACCAGCATCAGCGGCCGTGGGGTGCGTTGGGTGACCTGCCGCCGTACCCAGGACCGACAGCGGTTCAGCACGGCGGAGCGGAGATACGCCTCGGCGGCCTCGGGGTCATCCAGTGACGACCAATGACGGTGCAGGGCCACGAAAGCGTCCTGGACTGCGTCCTCCGCTGCCTCGCGACTACCCAGCATGACGACGCCGAGGCGGAGGAGCGCGGCGTAGTGCCGCCGGAACAGCACGTCGAAGTGCTCGGCATCCATCGCCGCGTCGCGCCACTCGGCAGGCCGCGTACCCATGGAGATAATCTCCTCCGGTGCGGAGTTCGTCATGCTCGAGAGTCGCTTCGCCCGCCCTCAGGTTGACACAGGCGCACTCTGGATTGGACCAGTAAGGGAACCCAGCAACGGCGGCGTATCTTGATCCCGCTGCCGTTGCAGCCGATCAAGGACATTCGACCCGTGGGCGACTACCTGAGCTTGTTCGATCGTCAACCGATGACGGGGATCGCTTGCGGGACGCGACAGCGGGGGCACCTGGGACCGGCGAAAGTCGCCGCAGGACGTTCGACCCTGGCCAGGCGATCCTCGCGGCGCTACCTTCCAGCGACCCGGCCGCCACGGCGTGTCGGCCCGTTCCGGGAGGATCGCATGGACACCACCACTCGCTGGAGACGCGCTTCTCTGGTGGCGTTGACCGCCGCCTTGACTGTCACGGCGGTCGCTGGAAGCCAGCCAGCTTCCGCGGTTCCTCCGCGACTGTCGGCGGCAGTCTCGGCAGCTCCGATGTCTGCTGCCGCACCCGCTCCCGTACCGGCCATCGATTGGCGGAGGTGTCGCGACGGGTACGAATGCGCCAAGGTCATCGTTCCGCTGGACTACGACAGGACCGACCCGTCGGCGGGCAGCTATCAGGAGATCGAGCTCGCCATCATCCGCCTCCCGGCCGGGGACCCCGATCAGCGCATCGGTTCGTTGTTCATGAACCCTGGAGGGCCTGGGGGCTCTGGGGTCGATCTCGTCCGCGGCATCGCACCGTTCCTGCCGCTTGAGTTGCGCGGCCGGTTTGACATCGTCGGCTTCGACCCTCGAGGAGTCATGCGCAGTACACCGCTGCGGTGCTTCAACAGGTTCGAGGAGGCATTCGGTGCCTTCACGCCGTTCGCCTACCCGCGTACCACCAGGCAAGAGAACCGGCAGATCGAGGCTGATCGCTACCTCGCGAACGCTTGTCGCAAGCATGCTGGACCGATCAAGCGGCACATGTCGACCGCGGACGTCGCCCGCGACATGGACCTGTTGCGCGCCGCCGTGGGCGACACCTCGCTGAACTATCTCGGCTTCTCCTACGGCTCCGAGCTCGGGCAGACCTACGCCAACCTCTTCCCTGACCGGGTGCGCGCCGTCGCCATCGACGGCGTCATCAACCCCGAAGCCTGGGCCGGTGCCGGTTCCACCGGAGA
>CADCUO010000081.1 GCA_902805915.1 uncultured Propionibacteriaceae bacterium
AGGTGGTGAAGGAGGAGAAGCGCCAGCGCTACGACAACGTGCCCTACGGCGACGTGATGGAGCGGCTGATCAGCCTCACCTTTCCAGCCGACCACCCCTACGGCCACACCACGATCGGCTCCATGGATGACCTCAATGCCGCCACGGTTGCCGATGTATCGGACTTCTTCGCCACTCACTACCTGCCGAACAACGCCGTATTGTCGATTGTGGGTGACGTGGGGGCGGAGCAGGCATTCGCCAAGGCTGAGACCTATTTCGACTCCCTGCCCGCCGGTCCCCTGCCGCCGCGGCCCGAGAGGACGACACTGCCGCCGCTGACCGGACTGCCCCGAATGGAGACCTCAGCCGACGTCCCCGCCGACGCCGTCTACCTCACCTGGCGGCTGCCGGCACGCGATGACGTGAGCTTCGACGCGACTGACCTCGCCTTCTCCATCCTGGGACAGGGCCAGACCTCCCGGCTCCACAAGCAGCTGGTGCGCCGCAAGGAATTGGCGGAGGGCACGAGTGCCAGCACGATGGGCCTGATCGGAGGCAACTCCTTCGGTTATGTCTACGGACGGGCCCGCGACGGCGTCAGCCCCGAGGCCCTGGAGGAGGCACTGCTCGAGGAGATTGAGCGGATCCGCGACGAGGGACCAAGCGAGATCGAGCTTCGTCGGGCAAAGGCGCAGTACGAGCGACAGTGGCTGCACGAGCTGGCACGGGTAGATTCCCGGGCCGATGCCCTCGGCGAGCACGCCACCTTGCTCAACGACCCACACCTGGTGAACTCTCGAATCGGGACCATCGACGGGATCGACGCGGCGGCTATTGCGGACGCGGTCACCGACTGGTTCACAGTTGAGCGGCGAGCCACTTTGATCTATCGCCAGGAGCACCCATGAGCCCGACATTCCCACCGCATCCGGCGGTCGACCCGCCTGGCCCATGGGCGTTCCCCACGCCGACCACTACCACCTTGGCGAACGGGATGGAGGTGATCGTCTACCAGCTGCCGGGACAGCACGTGATCGCCACCCACCTGGTACTGGACACCCCTCTTAACGCCGAGGCGCGGGAGCTGGAAGGTGTAGCCACCATCTGTGCCCGCACGCTGGACGAAGGCACCGTCCTACACGGCGGTGACGAGTTCGCGGAGCTGCTGGAGACCGAGGGGGCCGCCTTCGGCATGGACGTGTCGCTGTCAGGACTCCAGGCGGTGCTGGACGTACCGGTCACCCGGTTGGAACGAGCACTCGAGCTGTTCGCTGAGGCTGTGGTGCAGCCGGCCTTGGCCGAGGACGACGTCAACCGACACGTGCAACTCCGGCTGGCGCAGATCGAGCAGGCGCTGGCCAATCCGGCCCAGGCCGCCTCGATCGCGTTTCGGCGGACCATCTTCGACCCGGAGTCTCGGGCGAGCCGGATGAGCGCGGGCGAGCCGGAGACCGTGGCTCAGGTGACCGGTGAGGACGTCCACGCTTTCCATCGGCGCCATTTCGGGCCGACCGGCGCGAAGCTGGTGATGGCAGGTGACTTCGCCGACGACCCGGTGCGGCTGGCCGAGCAGGCGTTCGCCGGCTGGCGGAACCCGGAGCAGCGCAGCCACCGGATCGAGGCTGCGACGCCGGCGCCGCGCCGGAGCGTGATCATGGACCGACCGGGTGCGGTGCAGGCCGACATCCGGCTAGGCGGGTTCGGCATCGACCGTACCGATCCGCGGTGGGCCGACATCTCGGTTGCCAGCTATGCCATGGGTGGTGGGTTCTTGTCCAGGCTGAACGCGGTGCTGCGGGAGGAGAAGGGCTACACCTATGGGGTCCGGATGAGCTTCACCCCGATGACTGTCGGCGGGTCGTTCGCGGTCCAGGGATCGTTTCGGACCGACGTCGTGGGTGAAGCCCTCTCGCTCACCCGGTCGCTGCTGTCGGTCCGAGACAAACCGTTCACCGCCCAGGAGGTCCATGACGCCGTCGCGTTCTTCGTCGGGGTGTCACCGCTGCGGTACGCCACTGCCGACGGGGTGGCCGACCAGGCTGCGACCCAGCTGCTGGGCAAGCTGGGTTCGGACTACGTCTCCCAGAGCTTGGCGGCGCTGCGTGCGGTCACCCCGGAGTCGGCCACCAGCGCGTACCTGTCCCTGGTTGAGCCCGACGACCTCACCTTGGTGGTCGTCGGGGACGCCTCCGCGCTGGCGCAACCGGTAGGCCATGCCGGATTTGACGACCTGGAGGTTGTCGAGGGGAGCTGACCGCACCGGACCCTGTCCGCACGGGAGCTGACTGCGCTGGGGGTGACTGCCCTGCAGCGCAAGAGTTCGCGTGCCCCGTGCGCCGGAGTCAGCGACCCAGGGCAGTCATCGCCTCCTTCACAGCCGCCTGTGCCTGCTTGATCTTCGCCTGGTAGGTGGCGAGGTCGCCTGCCGCCAGCGCCTTCTCAGCGTCGCTGAAGGCCTGCTCCGCCTCGTTCAGGGCGGCTGTCGCCGCCGGGTTGTCCGGCTCGCCCGACGGAGGGCGTGGGGTGGTGCCGGGTTTGGGGCTCTCCCCCGTACTGACCCCGGCGTTGCCTTTGAAGACCTGGTCCAAGGCCTGCTGCAGAGTGTCGCCGATACCGACCGCTTGGCCGAACCGGACCATGACAAACCGCAGCGCAGGGTAGGAACCGTTACTGCCCTGCCGCTGGGTGTAGACCGGCTGCACGTACAGCAGGCCGCCTCCCACCGGGAGAGTCAGCAGGTTTCCGAACTGCGCGTTCGCCGACCCCTGGTTCAGGAACGGCCGCAGCCGGTCGGCAACGGTCTCGTTGGTCACCATCGCGTTGGCCGTCTGGCCAGGACCGTCGATCTGGGTGGTATCGGACATGCGGAGGATCCGCAGCTTGCCATAGTCGGGGCTGCTGGCGTCGGCATTGACGGCCATGTACGCGGCGAGGTTCTGCCGCCCGTTCGGTGTGAAGACCGTCGTCAGCGAGAAGTTCGCCTTCGTCTCCTTGGGCCACTTGATGGACAGGTAGTACGGCGACTCCTTGGACCCGCTCGGCGCGGTCGGTAGCGGGTCCACCGGGATCTGCCACAAGTCGGACCGCTGGTACCAGTTGCCGGGGTCGGTCATGTGGTAGCGAGTGAGAATCTCCCGCTGCACCTTGAACAGGTCCTCGGGGTAGCGCAGATGGCTGAGCAGGTCCGGGGAGATGGCCGACTTGTCCTGCACGACGTTCGGGAAAGCCTTCTTCCAGGTCTTCAGCACCGGGTCGACGTCATCCCAGGTGTAGAGCTTGACCGAGCCGTCGTAGGCGTCGACCACAGCCTTCACCGAGTTGCGCATGTAGTTGACCATGGTGTCCGGCTGGGCCGCCACCACACCTTGCCGCGTCTGGGTGTCGGCCGTCGTCTGCTCCAGCGACACCCGCTGGCTGTAGGGGTAGGAGTTGGAGGTGGTGTAGCCGTCCACGATCCAGACGATTCGCCCGTCCACCACGGCCGGGTACACGTCGCCGTCCACCTTCAGCCACGGCGCTGCCCTCATCACCCTTTCCCGGGGCGTGCGGTCGTAGATGATCTTGGAAGCCGCGCTGACCCGGTCCGACAGCAAGATGTTGACGTCGGCGAACTTCGCGGCGTAGAGCAGCCGGTTCCACACTGATCCGATCGGCACACCGCCCTTGCCTGCGTAGGTGTAGGTGGTCGGGTTACCGCCCTCGCCTCCACCGGGGGTGTCCAGCTCGATCGCTGGTGCCCCGGCCGGTACTCCGACCACGGAGTAGTCGGTCTGCTTCTCACCGAAGTAGATCCGCGGCTCGTGCTCGGCGATCTTGCCGGTCGGTGGGATGTCCTTGGCTATCCATTCCGGCTCGCCGCCGGCTTGACGCCGGTTGCCGTAGGCGCCTACCAAGCCGTACCCGTGGGTGTACACCGTCTTCAGGTTGTTCCAGTTCTGGCCCTCGATGCCGTTCAGATCCATCTCTCGAACAGCTACGACGGCGTCGGTCTGGGCGCCGTCGATGGTGTAACGGTCAACGTCCAGGACGGGCGGAAACGTGTGGTAGCCACGTACCTGCTGCAGCTGCTCGTATGCCGGCGCGACCACCGCGGGGTCGATCAGCCGGATGCCGGGCAGCGCCTCGGCGTCAGCCCGAAGCTGTCCCGCGGTAGCGGTGGTCTTGGCCGAGTAGTCAGTGATCTCGGTCTGGTCGACCCCGTAGGCCGCGCGGGTGGCAGCGATGTTGCGGACGATGTAGGGCCTCTCCTTGTCCGGCTCATCCGGCTTGACGCTGAAGTACTGGACGGCACCGGGATAGACCACACCGAGCACGATGGCGGACAGCAGCATCAAGGTGAGGCCGATGATCGGCACCACCCAGCGGCGCAGCACCGCGTTGGCGAAGAAGAGCAGCGCGCAGATGCCGGCGATCACCGCCAAGATCATCTTGGCGTTCACCGTGGCGTTGTCGGCGGTGTAGTTGATGCCGGTGAAGATCGGGGTGGAGGCGATCTCGAGCCCGTACTGGTCGAACCAATAGCTGACGCCCTTGACGAGGACTGCTAGGCCGACGAGTATCGACAGCTGGGCCTGCGCGGCGTTCGAGCCACCTCGGCGGGGCGGGCTCAGCCGGAGTGCCCCCATCACATAGTGCACGGCGGCGGCGGCCCCAGCACTGAAGAGCAGCGCAGTGAAGAGGAACGACAAGATGAAGCGCCACCACGGGTAGTCGAACACGAAGAACCCGATGTCCAGGCCGAACTTCGGGTCGGTCTGGCCGAAGGGCGTCGAGTTCTGCCAGGCCAGGAAGGTCGATACCTGCCCGGCCGCGGCGCCGCCGGCGAACAGGCCCAGGACGACACCCAGCGCAGTGAGCACCCATGCGGCCTTGGACTCCAACACCTCGCGGTACCGCTCCAGCAGCGGGCTGGTCGGCGCGCCGGCACGAATACGGGGACGGAACCGGTACGCGATGGCCGCGTTCGCTGCGACCGCGGTGGCCATGATCAGTCCGAAGGCGACGAAAAGACCGATCCGATTCACCAGCATGGTTGAGAAAACCGTGCCGTAGTCGAAGGACAGATACCACAGCCGGTCGGTCCAGACATTGGTGAAGATTGCGAAGATCACCACCAGCACCGCCACGACCATCAGGGTCGGCAGGATGGCGCTTCGTCGCCGGGCGGCCCCTATCAGGCTACTCACTGTTGGACTCCTCTTATCTGCATGCTTGCTCGACCTTCATCGTGACCACCTGCGGGGGGGCCGTTCACCTACGGTGCATTCAGCGTATGCGCTAACGCCTCGGCCAGCCCCGGAACGAGGTCGGTGGAACCAAGGAGTTCATCCGGTTGGGACACCAGCCGGGCGACACCGTGCCGATGGCCGTCGCGGTCCACTCCCACCACAACCCGCACCTCCTGCCGCTTCGGGTGCTGCGCCACGAACTCGGCGGCTTCGCCCGCGTCCTCCGGAAGCTCGGACTCGGCCTCGGCGGGCAGGAAGCTGCGCTCGAGGGTGATGGCGCAGCCGAAGACCGTGTCTGGCCAGACGATCGCGCTCAGGTCGGCAAGGATCGCCCCACCCGTAGCGAATCCCTCTTGCTCGATCGCGGTCAGCGCATCCACCGGCGCACCATCGGTGGAGGTCCGCAGCCCCAGCTCGGCGGCCAGCTGCGGCTCGGCGGCGACGACCTCATCGGTGTGTACCAGGGCGAACAACCTTGGCTGCTGGTCCCACCCCGATGCGGACACGTGTCGTTCCAGCTCGACCAGGGCCGCGATCAAGGCGTCATAGCGTTCGTCGGTCTCAGATGTGGCGTTCATCAGCACTGCGACACTCGGGCGGCACCATCAGGCTGGTGCAGCGTGGTGAGCGCATCGATCCCTTCTCGCAAAGTAGACACCTTGATCAACGTCATGTCGGTATCGACGCCCTCCAGGCTCGGGCAGTTGGCGGCCGGCACCAGGAAGGCGACGGCACCAGCATCCTCCGCGGCAGCAACCTTCTCCTGGATCCCACCGATCGCACCGACATCTCCGCTGGGCGTGATGGTGCCCGTACCAGCAACATGCGCGCCCTGAAGCAGCGGTCCCTCGGTAATCTTGTCGTAGATGGCGGTGGCGAAGACTAGTCCGGCACTCGGTCCGCCGATCTCCTGGCCCAGATCGAAGGAGATCTCAGGTTCGTAGTCATACCCGGGGCCGACCGTGATGCCTACCGCAGCCTTGCCCCGACCGCTGCTGCCCTGGACGGCGGTGCTTCGAGCAGTCGCCACGGTGACGGTGGTCCGCTTTCGGTTGCGGAGCACGACGAACGTCACCATCTCTCCCACCTGATGGGTACGGATCTGCTCCCCCACCTCGTCCGCCTGGGTTACCGGGACCCCATCCACTGAGAGCAGCAGGTCGCCCGGCAGCAGCCGGGTGTGGGACGGGCCGCCGACAGTGACCGATGCCACGGCCGGGCGCTCAGTGACTCTTCTTCCGGCAGCACGCAGCGCGGCCACCACCGCGTCGTCTTTGGCGGTCTCCATCATGTCCGCGTCCTCGCTCTCCACCTCATCCACCGACTTGCCGGGGGCGTACACAGAGTCCCTGGGCAGGGCGTCCCGGTTGGGCAGCCAGTAGGCCAGCACCGACTCCGGCAGGCTCACCCGCGAGTCGGCCCGCGTCACCGACAAGGTGGTGAGATCGAGCCGCCCGTTCGTCGGGTACGACGGCGTGCCTGTCACGGTGATGACGGGCTGGCTGTTCAAGGTGCCGAGCGTGTCGTGGGCGTCCCCCGGGCTCCAGGTCACAAAAGGAACCGGGATGATGACCAGCAGTGCCGCCAGCCCGACGAACGCCAGCGCAGAGGCGAAGGCGGTCCAGGTCTGTCTGGTCACAACAATCCGACCCACTCCGAGCCACCAGCGGCGAAAGCCTGCTCCTTCCAGATCGGCACCTGCGCCTTGAGGTCGTCGATCAGCTGGCGGCAAGCCTCCAGCGCTTCCGCTCGGTGCACTGCGACGACGGCAACGACCACAGCGAGGTCGCCAACCACCAGGTGGCCGATCCGATGCTCAACGGCAACAGAAACCACGTCGTGCTGGGCGGCGACGTGTTCGGCACAGGCACGCAGCCGTTGCTCCGCCGTCGGGTGGGCGGTGTAGTCCAGCGACTGCACCCCTTGGCCCTCATCAGTGTCGCGGACCACTCCGACGAACAACCCGATGCCACCCACGGAGTCATCGCTTACGACGGCCAGCAGGCGATCGACACTCAACGGCGTCTCGACGACCGCGGCGTGCCGTACCAGCGAAGACATGCAGACGACCCTAACCCAGCCGGGCAATGTGACCGAGCGGACAGACGGATCCTCAGCCCGTTCTCAGTCTGCCTGGCCTGGGCAGTCGCAAACGTCTGTTCACCGTCTCATCGGTTGCGCTGTCAGCGATCAACTGCAGAGATCGACGGCACCGCTGTGGTTGGGGTCGTACGGTTGGGTAGTCGTAAGCATCCACCAGTAGTTCGTGCGTTCGAGCACGGCGAGTTCAGGAGTGTCATGGCCGAGGATCGCCAGCCGGGGTCAGAGGACCAGCCCGAGGACGAGGCAGGGCAGTCCGGATCAGAGCCCGACCGCCCGGGCTCCGGCGGCACCCAGCAGCCCGGCGGCGGAAAACCCGTCAACCCGTTCGAGGCGTTGTTCGCCCAACTGGGGTTGGGCCCGATGGGAGCCGGTCAGATGGGTGCGGGTCAGATGGGCTTCGGCCAGCAGGGCAGCGCGGACATGAGCGGCCTGCTCGAGCAGCTGCAGAGTGCCTTCGCGATGCTGGGTGGGTCCATGTTCACCCCGGGCGCGGGCGACTCGGGATCTGGCGTCAACTGGGACGTGACCAAGGACACGGCGCGCAAGACCGTGGCTGGGCTGGGGGCCGACCCGAGCCCTACCACGTCTGAGCAGCGGGCAGTCAGCGAAGCCGCCTCGATAGCGGAGGTCTGGTTAGATGCGGCCACCTCTTTTCCGCAGACCGGCACCGTGGTGGCGGCGTGGAGCCGCGCGGACTGGGTGGAGCAGACCATGCCGGTGTGGCGCCGCCTGGTCGAACCGGTGGCCGCGTCCATCGCCGACGCCATGGAAGGCGCGCTGAAGTTCGGTGGCGGCGCTGCGGAGGCCGGCGCCATCCCCGGGCTGGCCGGGATGGAGCAGATGCTGCGGCCGATGCTTCGTTCCTCCGGTGCCAGCATGTTCGGTCTCCAGCTCGGGCAGGGTCTGGGCCAGCTGGCCACCGAGGTGGTTGGCGCGACTGACATCGGGTTGCCGCTGAGTGAGCCTGGGCACGTGGCGCTGCTGCCGACCAACGTGAAGGCGTTCGGCAAGGGCCTGGAGCAGACCCCCACCGATGTCACGTTGTATCTGGCGTTGCGAGAGTGCGCGCGCCAGCGGCTCTTCGCCGCCGCCACCTGGCTGCGTAGCCAGATGCTGACCTTGGTCGAGGAGTACGCCCGCGGCATCACCATCGACACCTCCGCACTGGAGCAGGCAGTCAACCAGATCGACCCCACGAACCTGGAGGAGCTGAGCCAGTCCCTCGAGGGCGGTCTGTTCGAACCACGCAAGACCCCCGAGCAGGTCGCCACCTTGGAGCGGCTGGAGACGATGCTCGCACTGGTCGAAGGTTGGGTCGACGAGGTGGTCACCCAAGCCACTGCGCCCTGGATGCCGGCCGCAGCAGCGCTGGCGGAGACGGTACGGCGGAACCGTGCCACCGGCGGACCGGCTGAGGCCACCTTCGCCACCTTGGTCGGTCTTGAGCTCAGGCCGCGCCGGATGCGGGATGCGGCCAACCTGTGGGCTGCTCTCCGCGATGCCCGGGGCTTGGAAGGCCGCGACGCGGTCTGGACCCACCCAGACCTGATTCCGACCTCGGCTGACCTGGACGACCCGTTGGGCTTCATCTCCGGTGAGCGGCGGTCCGCCCGCGAAGACGACTTCGACGCCGCACTGGCGGAGCTGCTGGATGCCGCGGAGGCTGGTGGAAAGGAACCAGAGGTCGATCGCGGCTCCGACGACCCGGACGAACTCGACGGCCCCGACGACCCCGACGGTCGGCGCGCTTGAGGTCAGACCTGCTTCTCGCTGAGCGACTGACCGAGCGTTGCCGGACCACGCTTCGGTCCTGGAACGCGCCGAGCGAAGACCAGGAACGGTTGCGACAAAGCTATCTCCACCACCTGGACACGAACCGGCACGGCTGGGCCAGGTCCTGCGCAGGGGCACACCTGACGGCAAGTTCCCTGATTTGTGCGGTCGAGGGGGCGCAGGTCCTGCTCACCCTGCATGGCCGGCTCGGACGCTGGCTACAAACCGGTGGTCACGTCGAGCCCAGCGACGCCAGCCTTGAGGACGCGGCCCAGCGTGAGGCGGTCGAGGAGAGTGGCCTCATCCGCCTCGGTCTGGACAGGGAGCCGCTGCTGCTGTCGCGGCACGCCGTACCGTGCGGACCGGTCCGGCCGACCTTCCATCTCGATGTGCAGTATCTGGCCAGTGTGCCGCGGGCCGGGGAGCCGACCCGGAGCGAGGAGTCAACAGATCTGCGGTGGTTCCATGTCGACCGGCTGCCGGAGGTGGACCACTCGGTCCGCGCGCTGGTGGACGCCGCCAGTAACCGCCTCGGCTGGTAGCCCTCAGGCCACATTGACGCGTACCGGGATGCCGTGGTCGTGCACCGTCCCGAGCAGCCGTCGGCGTACCGACGCCCGTCCCGGCAGCCAC
The DNA here is from genome assembly GCA_902805915.1 of uncultured Propionibacteriaceae bacterium. Lineage (GTDB taxonomy): Bacteria > Actinomycetota > Actinomycetes > Propionibacteriales > Propionibacteriaceae > Microlunatus. Next base: position 9,720 of record CADCUO010000081.1, read on the forward strand.
AGCTGGGTACGGAGCTCCGGCTGCCCGCCGCTCGGGTTGTACTCCATCGAGACATGCCCGAGCGCCCGTTCGGCGCCACGCTCGTTCAGCAGCCGGTCCACTGCGGCGATCTCAGCCTCCGGCCAGTACAGCCGGGTAACGGACTGCCAGACCACCGTCAGCTCGTCTGGTTCCCCTGCGCCACGGAGCTGTCCGGACAGCCAGTCACCGGCCGAGGCGGCATCGACCACTGGAGGGTTGTGCTGCGCCAGCGGCAGTACGGCGGCAAGCCTGCGATGCCGGTGCAGGTCGAACGGCCAGACGAACGAGGTGAGCAGCGTCCTGCCTTGCTCCGTCGTGATCTCAACCGGCTCCAGGTCACACCCCCGGCGACTCGTGACCCCGAAGTGGTACGGCTGGACGGGTCCTTGCACCGCCCGCTCAAAGCGGACCGGGGAGTCGGGTGGCCCATACTCCCAGTCGTCCCCACTGACGTAGAAACGGTCAACGAGCAGGTTGAGTCCCGCGCTCGCGCCCACCTCCAGCAACCGAATGCGTACCAATCCAGCGGCCTCGACCAGGTCGAACAGGCCCGCCAACAGTGCTACCGACCGACCCACCTCGTTGGTCTGCGGAGCAACCTGGAGACTGCGGTGCAGTTCAGCCACGTGCTCGGCCACTACGCGGCGCATCACCGGCCATGCCGTCTCAGGTGGTGCATGGCCGCCCAGGCAGGGGTAGAACGCGCGCAGCTCCGGCGCCCGGTCGGTCAGCACCAGCCGGAAGATGCCGGCAAGGAGGCGTAGCTGGATCATGAGGCGCGGCGGGGCCATCTCGTAGCCGGCGCATACCTCCCGGATCGGCCCGCCCGCCTCCCAGTCGTCGGCCATCGACCGCATCGCACAGGCGTACAGGTGTGTTTGATCACCGGCATGGGCTCGAAACTGCTCAGCCAAGGTCATGCCCGGGGCGAAGTCCACCACTGTTCCTCCCGGCGTTTGGTTCCTCCCGGCGCTTGCTTCCTCCAGTCGCGCGTCGCTCCAGGCTGTTGTTCCTCCAGGCTGTTCCTGCGGGCGCTTGCTCCTTAAGGCGCTTATCTCACCGGGCCGCTCAGTCGACCATCGCCTGACCCGACAGTAGTGCCCGGGTCATCTCCCAGCCCTCCAACCGCGGATCCAACCGCCCGACCGCGGCCGCGGTGCGCATCCGGTGCCAGTCCGGGCCGACCGCCGCCAGACTGCGGCGCGGCGCCAATACCGTCAGCTGGTCGACGTTGGCACGGTCGAGGTCGAGGTCGCAGCTAACCCACTCCGGCCATGGCACTTGTACGCCAATCGCGGCGCATCCAGCAGCGTCACCACGCTGCGGCGCACAGCAGACCTCGGCGCGCTGCAAGGCCTTGAACACCTTGGCCACCATCAGGCCGGGCAGATCCGGTACGTCGGCGGGCACGACCACCAGCTGGTCCGCAATGCCGGCGAGCTCCTCAGTCAGGCGACGAATACTGCCTGGCCAGCTCAGCCCGAGATCACCAGGCCACAGCAGCTCAGCCCGGACTGGGGCATTGCCGACGATGCCTGCCTGCACCTGTTCCAGGTCCGACAACACCTCGTAGGTATCGGCAAGGCAGGCGCGGGAGTACGCCGCCTGGTCGATACCGGGGGGCGCCACGGCTGCGTGCTGCGCAAGCACCAGCGCGACCCGGCGAGTCTCAGTCGACATCGTCGGCATCGGTCGGCGGCTGACCAACCCCGAGCTGGAAACCTTCCAGGAAACCCTTCGCCTTCTCGGCATGCGGGTAGCGACTGACCAGCCGCCAGAACGCCGCGGAGTGGGAAGGTTCAACCAGGTGCGCCAGCTCGTGCAGCAGCACGTAGTCCACCACCCAGGACGGCATCGGTTTGAGCCGATCTGATAGCCGGATCATCCGGGTACTCGGCGTGCAGGATCCCCAGCGACGCTGCTGGTTGGTCACCCAGACGACACCGTACGGCTCGGGGGTCTGGCCGACCGCCGGCGCAAGGTATTGCCGAGCCAACTCAGCCGCCCGTTGCGCCAGGTCGCGATCGCCCTTGGGGGCGGCCACTCTCGCCTCTCGAGCCAGCACCTTCTGCACCATGTCGTCGACTACCGCCACCTCGTCACGTCTCGACATCCGCTGGGGCACCAGCACCACGATGGTGTCCTTGTCCCTGTAGGCGGTGACCGTCCGCTTGCGCCGGGAGCTGCGCCGCACCGAGACTTGCGGAACCGGAACACCTGCAGCCGAGATGCCGGTCACCGGGCTGGCTTGGTCGCGCCGGTGCGTCGGGGACAACGATGACCGGTCCCCGCGTGGAGAGCCCGGCTCCGACGCCGATTGCACCATCCCCTGCTCCCTTGCGTGCTGTGCCCTGCCTGGTGACCACCTGACGGAGCACAAACTACTCCGCGGCACTGACACCCGGGAAACACCGCTGATCAGACCAGGAGCACGAGTGGTTTCCACAGCTGATCGGCCCACTGTTCGGCATGGGTTTAGGCGGGTCCACAGGTGCACCCAGGTCGGTACACACAGTGTCCACACCCTTATCCACATCGGTGGACAGATGACCTAGATGAACAGCTCGGTGGCAGGTTGACGCCATGCGTGAGAGGGCCTAGCCTCACGTCCACGAAACCTCCAGATGGTCGGCCGCTCGCAGGGGAAGGCAAGCGGATCCGATGTTCCTGGAGGTTTCGCCTGTATCGGGCCGGCGCCCGATGACTTCGAACTCTCCCCGCACAGCTTCCGTCTTCTCGCACATCCTGCACGGTGTGCGACAAGACGGAAGGTATGCGGATGTCGTCGTCAGGGCGTTTCGGTCGTGCTACCGCCGTCATACGGCTGCGGAGGTCACCCGGCTGCCTGGGTAGTCCGACCCCGTCCGCTGCGGTGGGTAGCACCCCCGATGCGCCATGGCCAGCGCTGACGTCGGCGGACGACTCGCCTGCATTAACCAAACCGCACGCTGGATGCGTGCAATGCTGTTCCAGGAGCGCGATCTTCCCGCACGCCAACAACGATCAAGGAGATGTCATGGCTGAGACCTACAGCGGCGAGTTCTACTGCGTGAAGTGCAAGGCCAAGCGTGAGGCGTCGGGAGATGTTCACGTCAACGACAAGGGCACCAGGATGGCCAAGGCCAAGTGCCCCGAGTGCGGCACCAATCTCAACCGGATCCTCGGCAAGGCCTGACAGACCCGATCACGGCGTCGTCTCGACGCCGGCGGCCCTTCAGCCGCCCCCACCAGGGGCAGTCACCCGACTGCCCCTGAGTTGTCTTTCACGCCAGCCAGGCCGTCCGGGGCTCCAGAGGTACGTCCCCGCCCGCACCGGCGTTCGTCGCGTTATGACTTGCCGTGGGTCGCCCGCATTACGGCGGGTCCCCCGCACAGCCTTGACGTGTGTCACTAACACAACCTCCACGTGCGTCACCGGCACGGCTCCAACGGGTGTCACTGACACAGCCTGAGCGTGCGTCACCTGGCACCACTCCAACGCGTGTAACTGACACGACCTCAACGTGTGTCCCCGACACCGTTCAAACGTGTGCCACCGACACAACGCTGTGGACAACCCCGAGGCCGCACGCGGGCCGCACCAGACTGAGCACATGAGCGTCGCGACCGCCTCCGTCCCGCCGGGCGGGCGCACCTTTCCCTTGCTCCGACCCCAGACGCCCGTGCTCCGCCGAGGACCGGACCAGGTCCAGATCGGTGTTGACAGCGCCGACGCCGTGATTCTCACTGGTCTCTCCGCCAATGTTGACTGGGTCTTTCCGATGCTGGACGGCTGCCATCACGTTCATGCGCTGACTCGTGCGTGCAGCAGCCGGCAGGTTGACCCGCAGCTGGTTGTCCGGCTGCTAGGTCTGCTCGGGGATGCGGGCCTGCTGCTCGAAGGCGGTCGGGCAGGTCGGCCGCCCGCTTCCCCGCCTGCAACCAGTCGGGTACGGCTGGTCGGTGCGGGGTCGTTGGGCACGGCTGTCGCGGAGCTGTTGGTGGACAGTGGCATCGGGACTTTGTACGTCGCCGACAGCGAGCCGGTTGACCGCATCGTGCACCCGACGGCTGGAGCCCTGGCCACCAACGCCGAGGCGCTGGGGTCGGAGTTGGGCGCCCGGAGTCAACGACTGAGATCTGCCGCGCGGATCAGCGTTGTGAACCACTGGTCGAAGCCCGACGGCCTTCGCCTCGACCTGACTGTGGTGGCCGCCGACACCTGGGAGTGCGACCGCGTCATCGCCGACGCCCTCGTCCGTGCCGACCAGCCGCACCTCCTTGTCCGTCCTCGCGGCGCCGAAGTGGTAGTCGGACCGCTGGTCATCCCTGGACAGACCGCCTGCCTCCGCTGCACCGACCTGACGAGGGCCGCAGCGGACCCCGTCTGGCCGACTGTGCTGCGGCAGCTGTGCCGGCTCCGCTGTACCACCGATCCCGCCCTGATCGGCTGGGCGGCTGGCACCGCAGCCACGCAGGCGCTCGGCTATCTCAACGCAGGGCTACCCGAGACCTACGGTCACACCGTCGAGCTGGGAGCCCCGGAGTACTGCACCCGCTGGCGAGCCTGGGCCGCCCACCCGGAATGCGGCTGTTGTTGGGGAAGGACTGCAGAATGGGGACATGAGCAGCGACCAGGAGGACAAGCTCGGCTCCGCCGAGACTCCAAGCCGCCGACGGCCGCCGCCCGAAGATGACAAGTCCATGGCTCGGTCCACGCTGAGGCGCGGGGCGAAGCTCGCTTCGCTGCCGCTCGGGTACGCCGGCCGGGCCACGTGGGGACTGGGTCGACGCATCGGTGGCGCTCCGGCAGAGGCCGTCACCGCCCAGCTGCAGCAGCGTGCCGCTGAACAGCTCTTCGCCGTCCTGGGCGAGCTCAAGGGTGGCGCCATGAAGTTCGGGCAGGCGTTGAGCATCTTCGAGTCGGCTCTGCCTGAAGATGTCGCCGCCCCGTACCGCACCCAGCTGGCTCGGCTACAGGACTCAGCGCCGCCGATGCCGACGTCTCGGGTGAACGCGGTACTCGCTCGAGAGCTCGGCGCCGACTGGCCCAAGCTTTTTCGCGACTTCCAGCCGCTGCCGGCGGCTGCAGCCTCGATCGGTCAGGTGCACCGAGCGACCTGGGCAGATGGCCGCGAGGTCGCGGTCAAGGTCCAGTATCCGGGGGCAGACGAGGCGCTGCGCTCGGATCTGCGGCAGATCGGTCGGCTGAGCAAGGTGTTCGCTCCCCTGGCCGCGGGGATGGACGTGAAGTCCCTGGTGGATGAGCTGACAGAACGGATCAACGAAGAGCTCGACTACACCATCGAGGCTGCATCGCAACAGCGGGCGGCGCTGGGCTTCGCGGGCAGTGCGGAGTTCTGGGTTCCAGAAGTCCTGACCCACACCTCGAAGGTGATGGTCAGCGAATGGGTGGAGGGCGTGCCGCTGTCGACGGCAGCCGACCTCGACGACAAGGACCGCAACGCGATCGCACTTCGCTATGTGCGGTTCCTGTTTGCCGGCCCTTCCACGGTGGGGCTGCTGCACGCCGACCCCCACCCGGGTAACTTCAAGCTGCTCCCCGACGGCCGGCTGGGCGTCGTCGACTTTGGTCTGGTGTCCAGGCTGCCGAATGGGCTGCCCACAGCCATGGGCCGGATCCTGCGTGTCGCCCGGGCCGGCAACGCGACGGAGGTGCGTGAAGGGCTCCGCCAGGAGGGGTTCGTGGCCTCGGAAGTGGACGCCTCAGACCTGCTCGACTATCTGTCACCGTTCATCGAGCCGGCGGCCGTTGCTGAATTTCAGTTCAACCGGGACTGGATGCGCGAACAGTTCATCCGGGTACGGGACCCGCAGGCCTCCGGCGGTGTAGCGATGAAACTGAGCCTTCCGCCCAGCTATCTGCTGATCCATCGGGTCTGGCTGGGCGGCATCGCCGTACTGTCACAGCTCAACGCGAAGGCGGCGTTCGGTTCGGTGCTCGAGGAGTATCTGCCTGGGTACGCCGACGGGTCCTGAGCCAAGGCCGTCGCGCCGTGTGGTGCCACCACAGGGCACAGTGACTATCGCGCCATCCGAGGCGACGACGATCCTATGCGCCATGGCGGCGCCACACGGCGGGACGGCATCCGAACCGACGCCGGTCGACGGCGTAGCGAGATCCATCCGGGTATGCCTAGTCACCACGTTTCATGCCTGGTCACGAGAGTGCCCGGCTCAGCCAGAGTCGGAAGGCGTGGAAGAGCCGGCCGCCCAGACCGGGGCCGTTGTCGGCGCTGGTCATGCGGCCGCCTCCTCACGGTCCTTCGCGGTGGCCGCCGGAGCGACGGGGTACTTCCGTGGACGTCCGCGCGGCCGCTTCCTTGCCACCACGACACCCTGGACGAACAGCTCGCCGCCCCAAACTCCCCAAGGCTCACGCCGTTCCAGCGCGCCGGCCAGGCAGGCAGCCCGGACTGGGCAGTCCTGGCACAGCGCCTTCGCGCTCTCCACATCTGCCGGTGACTCCGCGAAGAAGACTTCCGGGTCGACTCTGCGACACGGTAGTTTCGCGAACTCTCGAGCTCTGCCTAGTGACTGCAGCACTGATCCAGTCACCAGGTCACCTCCTGCGTTGATCATTTCGGGCCAACTTGTCTGGTCGCGAGCTCCCAGGTTGTCTGGTCAGCTCATTGGTTGGCCGGGAAACACGAAGGCCGTGATTCCCGGTTGTCTGGGATCACGGCCTGGAGGCTGCAGGTGTACGAGCTACACCGGCGGACTACCAGAACTCAGTCCCAAACGGGTCGAAAACTTGTCAGTGACAGCCATGCCACGGTGATCTGCCTGATCGGCGATCTTGGTCGTGCCCAGGTGCGATCCGCCGAGCGAGACGACGGATGTCTTGACGGCATACGTGTCTCCCCTGCCGCAGTTCGAGCCCGCGAAGGCGCCCTGAGGCAGCATCGTGGCTTGGGGCGCACCCGTGCAGACGACCGGCGTCTGAGGCTGATGTGGGCGCACTGCGAGGGACAGGGAGTGGGCAGCGGTCGTCGGGGCAAGCCAGAAGCCGCCCTTAATGTTGATCATGGTCTCCATCTCGCTGCCCTCCTCCCGTGCATCCGCGCCCATGCCTGCTCTGGACGCCGTAGTCGTCATTGAGACCCAGAACGTCGGGTCCTCGTTCAGACTAGGCAGATTCGGGAAGCAACGCAATCTATTTTCCAATGGTTCTTCGAACCAATGGCGAATCAGAATTTCCCCCGTCCGTACGGGTGGTCGCCATGTCGGTGATGATGGCGAGCACGGCGGAGCCGTACTTGCTGGCTTTGCCTTGTCCCAGTCCATGGATTCTGAGCAGGTCCTGCAGGGTCTTGGGCCGAGCCTCGGCGATGGCTATCAAGGTGGCGTCGGTGAAGACACAGTACGCCGGCACGCTCTGCTCGGCAGCGGCTTGGGCACGCCAGTCCTTGAGTCGCCGCATGGTGGCTTCGTCGTACGTGGACGGGCAGCTGGCGTGGCGACCCAGCTTTCGCTCCGCGGCATCGCCCAACGGACGGCCGCAGCTCCGGCAGTGCGCCGACAGCACCGAGCCCTTAGGCCGGGATCGAACTGCTGCGCCGGCGCCAGCCCCCGCTGCCGGTCCTGGCAGGACTGGAGCGAGGAACCGAGACACGTTCCGGCTGGACCCGCCCCCGTTGCGGGTACGGGACCAGGAGAGGCGCAGATGGCGGCGGGCTCTGGTGACTCCTACGTAGAGCAGGCGGCGCTCCTCATTGATCTGCTCCGACGTACTGGCCAGCACGAAGGGAAGCGAGCCCTCGTGCACACCGAGGAGGGCAACCGCGTCCCACTCCAGCCCCTTGGCGGAGTGCAGCGTTGAGACGGTCACCCCTTGCGCGGTCGGTACATGCTGGGCTTCGGCACGCCGCTGCAGCTCGGCAGACACCGATGCTAGGTCGATCGGAGGTTGGCCTGAGCCGCCCGCCTGGGTGGCCACCATGTCCTCGGCAACGCTCAGCAAAGCTGCCAGAGACTCCCAGCGCTCGCGGACCGCTCCGGCTCCCTCCGGTGGGTGGGCGGTCCATCCCAGGGTGCCGAGCACTGCCTTGACCTGCTCGACCGCGCTCTGACCGTCCGGGTCGAACGCCGCCCGCGCCTCGGTCCGCAACACCAGCAGCGCCTGGCGTACCTCGGGGCGCTCATAGAAACGCTCACCACCGCGGACGAGGTACGGGATCTGCCGGTCCGCGAACGCCTGCTCGATCGGTGGTGACTGAGCGTTGATCCGAAACAGCACGGCCATATCCCGGTACGGGACCCCAGCCTCGGCCTGCCGTGCCACCCAGTCGGCGACGCCCGCCGCCTCAGCCGCCTCATCGGCCGCCTCCACGAACTCCACCGCAGGTCCCGGAGGAAGTTGCGCCGTCAACGTCACAGTGCTCAGGCCGGGCTGAGTCCGGGCACCGTCCATGATCGAGTTCGCAACTGAGACGACCTGCGGGGTGGACCGATAGTCCCGGACCAGCCGGATCACGGTGGCCGACGGATGCCGCCTGGCAAAGCCGGTCAGAAAGCTCGTCTGGGCGCCGGCGAAGGAATGGATGGTCTGTGCCGGGTCCCCTACCACGCACAGCTCGTCGCGGTCGCCCCGCCAGAGGTTGAGCAGGGCCTCCTGCAGCGGGCTCACGTCTTGGTACTCGTCCACAACAAGGTGCCGGTAGGTGCGCCGGACCGCCTCGCCGACCTGCGGATGCTCCGCGATCAGTGCCGCCGCGCAGAGCAAGATGTCCTCGAAGTCGATCCGGCCGCGGTCCCGCTTGACGTCCTCGTACGCTGCGAAGACCCGGGCAATCGTCTCCGGGTCGAAGGCAGCCACCTGCCGGGACTGGTGCTCGGCCAGCCTGGGGTAATCCTCGGCCGACACGTTGCTGACCTTCGCCCAGGCGATCTCACCGACCAGGTCACGCAGCCGCGCGGTGTCGGTGCTGACTCTCAACCGACTCGCCGCCTCGGCCACCAGCGACATCCTCTTGTCCAACACTGGCGGCAGTTCCCCGCCGTACACGCGTGGCCAGAAGTACTGCGCCTGCCGAAGCGCGGCTGAGTGGAAGGTCCGTGCCTGGACCCCAACGACGCCCAACTCGTTCAGTCTGCCGCGCAGCTCTCCAGCCGCGCGTTGGGTGAACGTCACCGCCAGGACGGCGCCCGGGTTGTAGACGCCGGTGGCGACGCCGTACGCGATCCGGTGGGTGATAGCCCGGGTCTTGCCGGTGCCTGCGCCTGCGATGACCGCGACGGGACCGGTAAGCGTGGTCGCCACCGCACGCTGCTCCGGGTCTAGGGAGGCAAGCAGTTCGTCGGGGTCCTGGCGCACACGGTCACCCTAACTTCAGCCGCCGACAGTACCCAGCCGCGTGAGCGACGTGGTCGGGTCAGCCGACCAAGGGAATAACAGCCGTCAAGGTTGGAGTTGACCAGGCATGAGCGCATTCACCGTCTACACCACCCAGTGGTGCGGCTTCTGCCGTCGACTGAAGTCCGGCCTCGCCCGAGAAGGCATCCCCTTCGAGGAGGTCGACATCGAGGTGGAGCCCAAGGCGGCCGACATCGTCACCAAGGTCAATGACGGGAACCGTACGGTGCCTACCGTGGTCTTCGCCGACGGAACGGCCATGACGAACCCCTCCGTGGCACAGGTCAGCAAGAAGCTGGCTGCGCTCAGCTAACTCCGGCACCCCTCCCTTGAGGGTCTCGGCGCCCACGTGGCTGCCGCTCACTGTCAGTGGGCCGCCTTAGGGTTAGCCGAACCATGAGTCTTCAGATTCACCGATCCGAACGAGCTGATCGGCTTGCCGGTGCGCTGGGTGAGCTGCTCCGGGCTCCCCTGGCGGATCCCTTCGCCACCGAGATCGTCAGCGTGCCCACCCCCGGGGTCGAGCGCTGGCTGTCCCAAACACTGTCCCAGCGACTCGGTACGTCCCCAGAGGGCAACGACGGGGTCTGCGCCGGCGTCAGCTTCCCCCCGCCCCGGCGACTCGTGAGCACAGCGATCCAGGCCGCCACCGGAGTCGAGGCTGCTACGGACCGCTGGCAGCCCCGCCACCTGGTCTGGCCGTTGCTGACCGTGATCAACCAGGCACACGGTCAGCCCTGGGCCGACGTGTTGTGGGCCTATCTCGAGGACCACACCGTGCGGAGCGACGGCCAGCCACGGTCGGAACGGCGGTGGTCCACGGCCCGACATCTGGCCGACCTGTTCGCAACGTACGCCGCGAGCCGACCGGAGATGATCCTGTCCTGGATGGCGGGCAGGGATCTGGACAGCAGCGGTCGCCCGCTCAGCCCGGACCGGTCATGGCAGGCGGAGCTGTGGCGTCGGGTTCGGGCCGAGCTGGGCACTGAAAGCCCGGCGGAGCGGCTACCTGCCGCCTGCCGGCGTCTCGTCGAAGACCCCACCGTGACGGACATACCGGAGCGCGTCTCGGTGTTCGGCGCCACCCGGCTATCGACTGAGCACCTGAGCGTGCTGACCGCGCTGTCCGCGCATCGCGATGTCCACCTCTGGCTGACCGCGGCCTCGCCGACGCTGTGGACGTCGGTCCGTGACAGCCTGACCGGCCGAACCACAGTGCTTGGGCCACGATCGCAGGACCCAACGGCTGACGTAGCCGCCTCCCGGCTGCTCAGCTATCTCGGTCGTGACTCCCGCGAGCTGCAGGTGACCTTGGCAACAGCCGGGACGGTGGAGGCGGACCGCCACTATCCGGCGGTGGGCGGCGACGTCGCGGGGACCTTGCTGGAGGTGCTCCAGGCAGACCTGGCCAGCGACCGCCCGCCTCGACTCGGAGCTGACCGGCACCGACTGGCCGCCACCGACCGCAGCGTGCAGTTCCACTCCTGCCACGGACCGGACCGCCAGGTGGAGGTCCTCCGAGAGGTGTTGGTGGGGATGCTGGCCGCCGACTCAACGCTGCAGCCCCGCGACATTGTCGTGATGTGCCCAGACATCGAGTCCTTCGCCCCACTCATCTCGGCCTCCTTCGGCCTCCAGGATGGATCGGGCGCGGTCGGCCATCCCGGACATCGGCTGCGGGTACGGCTTGCTGACCGTTCCCTGCGCCAGCTCAACCCGCTGCTCTCGGTGCTCAGCCGGGTACTGGCATTGGTCGGATCGAGGATGGAGGCGTCGACCGTCCTGGACCTCTTCGCGGCTGCGCCGGTGGCGCGCAAGTTCGGCTTCACCGAGGACGACCTCATCACCGTCCATGATCTGGTGACCCGCTCCGGCGTGCGGTGGGGACTGGATGTCGGCCACCGCGACAGCTTCGGCATGTCGGAGTTCGGTCAGAACACCTGGGCCGCCGGTCTGGACCGGCTGTTGCTGGGCGTCACCATGGATGAGGAAGGCCAGCAGTTCATCGGTACGGCGCTGCCGTTGGACGATGTGGACTCCTCCGACGTCGAGCTGGTGGGACGGATCGCCGAGGGCGTGTACCGGATCCGCTCCCTCACCGACGATCTGACCCAGCCGCGGCCACTTCCCGCGTGGATCGAGGCCTGCAAGGCGGTGATCAGCTCACTGACCAGGGTGTCGAAGGCTGACGGCTGGCAAACCTCCCATGCCTACGCGGAGCTGGGTCGGTTGGCCGAGTCGGCTGATGTCGATATCGACCTGTCACCCGCCGAGCTGCAGGCACTGCTCGCCGACACTTTCCGGGGGCGCCCGAGCCGAGCCAACTTCCGTACCGGGACGCTGACGATGTGCACCATGATGCCGATGAGGTCGATCCCGCACCGCGTGGTCTGCCTGTTGGGAGTCGACGACGGAGTGTTCCCACGGACTGGTGCCGTCGACGGTGACGACATCTTGGCCGCGGAACCGTGGGTGGGTGACCGGGACCCGAGGAGCGAGGACCGGCAGCTGCTGCTCGACGCGATCATGGCGGCAAAGGAAAAGCTCGTGGTCATCTACTCCGGTGCCGATCCACGCACCGGCGCATCTAAACCGCCGGCGGTGCCGATCGGGGAGCTGCTGGACGCGCTGGAGGTGACCGCCGTGGCGCAGGACAACGACAGCGTCCGGGACCAGATAGTGACCCCGCATCCCCTTCAGCCGTTCGATCCTGCGAACTTCGAGTCCGGCCGGTTGAGCCTGGCGCCAGACAGCGCCTTCAGCTTCGACCGGGATGCCCTCCGCGGTGCCCGCGCCGCCGTCGGGGCACGCAGCGGCCCCCCGGACGCCTTCGACACCTCCGGCCTACCTCGGCTCCCCGCAGAAGAACTGGTGGACCTTGACGACCTGGTCCGCTTCTTCAACCATCCACTGAAGGCGCTGCTTCGTACCCGAGCGGGTCTGTACGTCTCCCAAGAAAAGGACGAGGTTGCCGACGCCATCCCGGTGACCCTGGACGGGTTGGAGGCGTGGGACATCGGCGAACGGCTACTCCGGCACCACCTCGACGGCGTTCCGCTGGAGCAGCTGGTAGCAGCTGAGTGGCGACGCGGCCTGCTGCCGCCGCGCGCCCTCGGCGGTCGTACCCTTGAGCCCATCGTCGGCACGGTGACCGAGCTGGCCGAAGCCGCCAGACCGTGGCTAGACGATTCACCCACCAGCCAGGACGTCCGAGCCCGCCTCGACGAGGTGACTGTCTTCGGAACCTGCTTGGGCGTTCATGGCGGGTCCGTCGTCTCGGTGAACTACTCCAAGCTTGCCCCGAAGCACCGGCTCCAGGCATGGCTGCGGCTGCTCGCGCTGACCGCCGCCCACCCGGGGCGACCGTGGACTGCGGTCACCATCGGGCGCGGCGGCCGGTCGATCCTCGGCCCTGTCCCAGCCAACGTGGCAGCGACGGTGCTGGCTGATCTGGTCCAGCTGTACTGCAGCGGGTTGAACGAGCCATTGCCATTCGCGGCCCAGACCTCGGCGGCGTACGCGCAGATCTGCTATGACGGCAAGTCGGTCAACACCCTCGCCGAGAAGCTGGCGAGGATCTGGGACAGGGAGCGAGACGAGGCGCATGAGAGCTTCTTCGGTCCGGCCGTCACCTTCGCTGCTCTGACCGCGGCCGCGTCCGTAGCGGCCGAGGAGCGTGGTGACCTTGCTGAGCCCAGCCGCTTCGGCACCCTCGCTCGACGGGTGTGGCAGCCACTGCTCAGATGGGAGCAGGCGGCATGAGCGACACCAACACCCTCGCCGTGGACGACGTCACGGTGTTCAACGTGTGCGGTGAGCTGCCCACCGGAACAACGGTGCTGGAGGCAAGCGCTGGTACCGGCAAGACGTTCACCATCGCGGCGCTGGCTGCCCGCTACGTTGCTGACGGTGTCGCGGACCTCGATCAGCTGATGCTGGTCACCTTCGGCCGCACGGCCACGAACGACCTGCGGATGCGGGTTCGGGAGCGCTTCGTCGGTCTGGAACGGTCGCTTGCATCGACACGCGCTGGGCGGGAGGATCCGGCGATGCCGGTGGTGGAAGGTCGCGACGAGGTGGAGCGGCTGTTGTGCGCCGGGGACGCCGAGACGCTGGCCGCCCGCCACAGCCGGATCGTACGCGCCCTCAGCGACTTCGACGCCGCCACAATCGCCACCACTCACGAGTTCTGCCTGCACATGCTGGACGGCCTCGGTGTGCTCGGGGAGAGGGAGCCGAATGCGGTCTTCGTCGAACATCTGTCCGAGCTCACCCGCGAGGTCGCCGGCGATGTCTACCTGCGCCGCTACGCAAGCAGCCCGGCGTTGCCTCCGATGACCTACCCGGAGGCGCTCCAGCTGGCCAACGACGCAGTCGCGGCCGGCGACAGTCGTCTGGTTCCGATACCGGAGCCCGCGGCTTGCTCCGGTGCTGCCGCCGAACGGGTCGCCTTCGCTCAGGAGGTACGGGACGAGGTCCATCGCCGCAAGGAGGCGGGCCGGCTGTTCACCTACGACGACATGCTGACCCGGTTGCGTGACTCGCTGGCCCATCCCCGCTACGGAGAAGCGGCAGCCGACCGGTTGCGCCGGCGCTACCACATCGTGTTGGTTGACGAATTCCAAGACACCGATCCGGTGCAGTGGGAGATCCTGCGTCGGGCATTCCACACCCATGCCACGTTGATTCTGATCGGGGACCCGAAGCAGGCGATCTACGCATTCCGCGGCGCCGACGTCTTCAGCTATCTGGAGGCCGTGGGCGCCGCTGACCGGGTCGCCACCCTCTCAACCAACTGGCGGAGCGACGATGCCTTGGTCGACGCCGTACAGACCCTGGTCGGCGGTGCCGCCCTGGGAGACCCGCGCATCGTGGTCCGCCCGGTGGTGGCTGCCCAGCGCGAGCGTCGGCTGACACTGCGCGGTGCAGCGCCCGCCGGCGGTGCGGCGACGGCGGGCCTGACCGCCCCGATCCGGATGCGGGTGGAACGGTACGACGCTGAGCTGGAACGGCTGCCGTCAGTGACGACACTGAGGCCGCAGATTCTCGCCGACCTGGTCGCCGACATCACAGCGGTGCTGAGCTCGAATCTGACATTGGATCTGGACCGTGAGACCCACGAGATCGGTCCGGCAGACATTGCCGTGCTGGTGAAGCGGAACGAGCGCGGTGAGGCGATTCGCGACGCACTGACCGCGGCTGGGGTGCCTGCAGTGATGCTCGGAGCCTCCAGCGTCTTCGCCTCCGAGATGGCCACCCAGTGGCTTACCTTGCTGACTGCCTTGGAGCAACCCCGGCAGTCCCTGGTACGGAACGCAGCGATGACCTGCTTTCTCGGCTGGTCCTTCACCCGGCTGGCGGCGGCCGACGAGGACGAGCTGTCGCTGCTGTCGCAGCGGGTCCGGTGGTGGAGTCGGACCCTGGCGAGCTCCGGTGTGGCGGCGCTGCTGGAAGCGATCACGGCCGACACCGGTCTCGCGGAACGGCTGCTCGGCCAGGTCGGCGGGGAACGCCGGCTCACCGATCTGCGACACATCGGCCAGAGCCTGCACGCGGCGATGACGTCGGGCCAGCTGGGGGTCAGCGCCCTGATCGAGTGGCTGCGGGAACAGATCGCCGACGCCCGGGTCAATGGGCTGACCGAAGGCACCCGACGGCTGGAGACCGACGCGGACGCCGTACACATTCTTACCGTGCACCGCAGCAAGGGGCTGGAGTTCCCCATCGTCTACCTTCCTGAGGCGTGGGACCGCCATGTCAGCTCCGACGACACCGGCGCCACCTTGCGACTGCACCATCGGACCGGCGAGGACCAGGCCACCTTCGAGCGGGTCATCGACGTCGGTGGCGTCGGTGGACCCGGGCGGATGGCCCGGCTGGATGCCTGCCGGCGGGAAGATGCCGGCGAGGAGCTGCGGCTGCTCTACGTCGCGCTGACCCGGGCGCAGTGCCAGGTGGTGACCTGGTGGGCCCCCTCGCGCAACACCGAGTCCTCGGCTCTGCACCGGTTCTTGCAGGGACCACGTCACGAAGGGGTGGAGCCAGAGCTGCGCTACCCAGCCAAGGCAGACCCGTTCTCCTGTTCGCACCTTGGCCCGGGATTCTCGTTGGAGCCGATGGTGCACAGATCCCCGCAGGTCTGGCAGCCGGAGCCCAGCCGGCACCCTCACCTTCGTGCCGAGACCTTCGACCGCGAGCTCGACCTGGCGTGGCGGCGTACCTCCTACTCGTCGCTGACCGCGGCTGTACACGGGCTCGACCTGGCCACCGGTGCCGTCGGCAGCGAGCCGGAGGCGATCAAAGAAGACGATGAGTCGCAGGCAGCGGCGGCGATACCGGTCCCCTCTGATGAGGAGGCTGCCACGTCTCCCGGAATGGACCGGCTCTCCCCCATGGCTGAGCTACCCAGCGGCACCGCCTTCGGTACGGCGGTGCATGCCATCCTCGAGACTGTCGACCCTCGCAGTGCAGACCTCCTCGGTGCCTTGCGTGCGGCTGCCGCGGCGGAGCTGAGCCGGTCTCAGGCTGGCCCGATGACCGCCGAAGCGTTGGCTCTAGGCCTGCTTCCCGCTCTGCTCACGCCGCTGGGTTCGTTGGCCGACCAGCGACGGCTCTGCGACATCGACGCGCGCGACCGGTTACCCGAGCTGACATTTGAGTTCCCGCTGGCCGGCGGTGACCAGGTCCGCAGTGACATCGCTCTCGGCGCGGTGGCGCCGCTGTTGCGTCGGCACCTGGGCCGCGATGAGCCGCTTGGGGAGTACGCCGACCTGCTTGACCACCCGGCGCTGGCCGAGCAGCCGCTGCGCGGCTACCTGAACGGCAGTATCGACGCCGTCCTGCGCCTGCGCGACAGCGAGGGAGAGCCTAGGTACGCGGTGGTCGACTACAAGACCAACTGGCTGGGCGAGTTCAACGGCGAGGTTCTCACGCTGGGCCACTACGCCCCACCACGGCTCACAGCCGCCATGATGAACGCTCACTATCCACTGCAGGCGCTGCTGTATGCCGTGGCGGTGCACCGAATGCTTCGCTGGCGACAACCCGGATACGATCCGGAGCGCCATCTCGGCGGGGTGCTGTACCTGTTCGTGCGGGGTATGGGTGGCGCCGACACCCCGGTCGTCGACGACGTGCCCTGCGGTGTCTTCAGCTGGTTGCCGCCAGCGCAGCTCATCGTCGACCTCTCAGACCTGCTCGACGGCGGGCGACCATGACGGCGCCCATGCTGTACTCCGCGGCACCGGATGAGGTGGCAGTGGTCGCGCAGAGCGCCACCGGACTGCTGCGCGTGTTCAATTTGGCCGGTGTGCTCGGACTAGCGGACGTGCACACCGCAACGACGGTGTGCCGGATCGGTGGGGAACCCAATGAGCTGGTGCAGCTGGCGCTGGCGCTGACCGTACGGGCGTTGCGGACGGGCTCCGTCTGCATCGACTTGGAGAGTGTCCACACCACGGTGTTCGAGGAATGGGAAGAAGCCATCGACGTCTCCAGCCTCCCCTGGCCGACACCGGTGGAGTGGCGCGATGCCTGTGAACGCAGCCCAATCGTGGCTGTGGACGCCGACGGCCCAGCCGGGCGCCCACTCCACCTTGCACACGGACTGCTCTATCTGGAGCGGTACTGGCGGCAGGAGGAGGCCGTCCGGATCCAATTGACGAACCGACGCGCAGCCGACCCACCGCGGGTCCACCAGGAGCGGCTTGTCGCCGCGTTGCTCCGGCTGTTCGACCGCCAGGGTCTGAACGCGGGCGAGGACGACCGACAACAGCTAGCCGCCGCCACCAGCGCCCTTGGGCGGGTCAGTGTGCTGGCCGGCGGGCCGGGCACAGGCAAGACCACCACCGTAGCCAGACTGCTGGCACTGCTCCGCGACCAGCCAGGTGAGCCACTGCGGATCGCCCTCGCGGCACCCACCGGCAAGGCCGCGGCCCGGTTGGAGGAGGCGGTGCGCTCGGCTTCCGGCCAGTTCGATGAGGAGGACCAGCGGCGTCTCGGATCGTTGACGGCCTCCACGCTGCACCGGTTGCTGGGATGGCAGGCCGGCCGGCGGGGGCGGTTCAAGCACAACGCCGGGAATCACCTGCCCTACGACGTGGTGGTGGTCGACGAGATGTCCATGGTGTCGCTGACGATGATGGCGCGGCTGCTGGAGGCGGTCCGTCCCACCGCCCGTCTGGTGCTGGTGGGAGACCCGGACCAGCTGTCGTCGGTGGAGGCGGGCGCGGTGCTGGCAGACATCGCCGGAGCCACCGGTCCCGTCGACCCCAGGTTCGCATCGGCGCTGCGCCGGCTGGCTCTGCCGGGGCTAGATCCAGACGAGGTCAGCAGCAACGGCGTCGTGCAGCTGACCCACACCTGGCGCTTCGGCGGGGCCATCGGCGATCTCGCGCAGGCGATCCGTGCCAGTGATGCCGATCGCGCCGTCGAGGTCCTCCGGTCGGGTCGAGAAGGGATCCACTTCATCGAGACCGACCTTAAAACCGCTGCTCCGGCCGGCTTGCACGGCATGGTCGGTGAGATCACCAGCTCTGGCCGCGCCCTGCGGGTGGCCGCACTGAGCGGTGATGTGTCGGGGGCGCTGGAGGCACTGGACCGGCATCGGCTGCTGTGTGCGCATCGCCGTGGCCCGTACGGCGTCGCCCGGTGGAGCCTGGAGGCCGAGCGGTGGCTGTCCACCGCGATTCCCGGTTATGCCGAGGACGGCGAGTGGTACGCGGGGCGACCGCTGCTGGTCACCGCCAACGACTACGAGCTCGGCCTGTACAACGGTGACACTGGGGTGGTGGTGGACACGGCGCAGGGCGTACGGGCTGCGTTTGCGCGTGGCGGTGCCGCCACCTTGCTGGCACCAGCTCGGCTCGACTCTGTACAGACGGTGCACGCGATGACAGTGCACCGCGCCCAGGGCAGCCAGTTCCGATCGGTATCTTTCATCGTGCCACCGGCAGAGTCGGCGCTCCTGACCCGAGAGCTGCTGTATACCGCCGTGACCCGAGCCACCGATCACGTCCAGGTGTTCGGGACCGAGGAGGCGATCCGTCGAGCCATTCTGCGTCCGGCGAACCGTGCGAGTGGGCTGCGGAACCGACTCGGCTGAGTCCGGCTGAACGTGCACCCCGCAAGCCGGAGCTGGGATGCCGGGACTAAATCGGTGGTGAGGCTCAGACCTCGAGCGTGTTGTCCAGCCAGGCGGCGATCAGTCGTGACGCGATCGAGCTGGGACCCGGTAACCCCAGCTGGCCAGAGGCCACCTTGTTACGCACCTGGTCCCGGGTGAACCAGTCGGCGAACTCGATCTCTTCACCGTCCACGTAGATCTCGGTCGAGGACGCCCTAGCGGAGTAGCCCAGCATCAGCGACCTCGGAAAGGGCCACGGTTGGCTGCCGAAGTAGCACACCGACGACAAGGTGATGTCGACTTCCTCTGCGACCTCGCGGTGGATCGCCTGCTCGAGCGATTCGCCCGCCTCCACGAAGCCTGCCAGGACTGAGACTCGGTTCCCTGGCCACGTGCCTTGCCGACCCAGCAGCAGCCTGTCATCTAGATCCACGACGGCGACGATGATGGCCGGGTCGGTCCGCGGGAACAGGTCCCGTTTGCAGCTTGGGCAGTGCCGGGCGAAACCCCCGTTGATGACGGTGGTCTCGGCGCCGCAGCGGGGACAGAACTGCTCGTCGCGGTGCCAATTTCGCAAGGCCGTTGCTGCAGCGGCGATGTCGCGCTCATCATCGGACAGCTGGTTACCGATCTCGCGGAAGTCGTGCACCTCCCCCTCGGTGAGGGCTTCCACCGCGAACACGGGCGATCCGTTCAGCAGACCCAACAGCAGATGCCGTTGACTGTCGTACTTCACGAACGGTTTGGTCATCCGCAGCTTGCTGCCGCCGGCGTTGGTGGTGAACCGGGAGTTCGCGTCCAGCTTGAGCAGTTTGGCGTCGTCAGCGTGCCACAGGTTGGCTACCCACTCAGGCGACCTGCGGTGCTGGTCGACCCGGTCCAGATCGCTGGCCATCGCCCAATTGATCATTGGACCAGACTAATGCTCGCACCGGACGGCAGGTCATTGCCCCGAGGTCGGGCCGGTCTTGGGTCTACTGGCGTTTCCGCCCATCATGATTGCCTCGATGCCAGCCCGATCCAGCAACGTTCGCGGCCGCGCCAGCCGGTCGGCGCGGACGTAATAGAAGGCGGCGTCCACCTCCTCAACATCAACCCCGCAGACCTCGGCCCATGCCAACCGGTAGATCGAGAGCTGGAGCGGGTCCGCAGTACCGTGCGTCGTCTTCCAGTCGACCACCAGGTACTGGTGGCGGCTTGAGGTGGCAGCCTCACCCCGCCGGAGGTCATAGATGGCGTCGATCCGGCCCCGGACCAGCCGACCGGCAACCATCAGACTGACCGGCGCCTCCAACGCGTACGGCACGGTATGACCGAACTGGCCTGCGGCGAATCGCTCACACATCTGGCGAAGCTCAGCTTCGTCGCTGCTGCCCGCGTCGGCCCGGTCGGGCAGGTCATCGGGGTCGACGAGCTGCTGCTGGCCAATCCCGCCGGTAGCCAGGCCACCGGCGAAGTGCCGCTCCACCCACTGGTGGAACCTGGTGCCGAACCGGGCGGCCGGCGACGGCGGATGCGGCATGGGACGCGCCAGGTCGGCAGCATAGGAAGCCGGGTCCTGATTCAGTCGCAGCAGCGCCGAAGCGGACAGCGTCTGTGGCAGCGGCACCACCCGGTTGACCTGCCTGGCACGGACAGTCTCGGCCAGCAGACGGTCGATGTCGGCATCCCACGAGGCGACGATCTCCTCACCATCGAGCAGCAGCTGCTCCCCTAGGCCGGGCGGCAGCTCATGGCTTCCGGTCTTGGCGTACCGCTCCCGAGCCTCGCTGACCAGCCGCGCTGATGCCTGGCGCCGGGCCAGCGCATCCGCGTCGAGTGGGCTTGGCCACGGCCGCGGGGCGAAGTCGGTGACCAGCGGGTTGGATGTGCCCGGCGGTGCCGCTTCGGCCAGGAGTTGGCCTTGAAGCTCGGCTTCTGCCTGGATGGCCGTTAGATAACTGGCTGGCACCCGCGCGTTGACCAGGTCGGCCCGCCACCAGTGGCCGGTGCCAACCAGCAACTGCTTGGCTCGGGTGGCGGCGACGTAGGCCAACCGATCTTCGGCGAGCAACTGCTGGGCGCGCAGCTGTTTCTTGTAGTCGGCCATCGCGGTGCTCGTTGCGTCGGTGAGCTGTGGCACCGAGGCTGCATCGCCCCGCAGCTCGCCGGGGAGCACGGCGGCGTTGCTGACCCAGTTGTCGGTCACTCGGTCACTGGGAAACACGCCCTTCATCAACGCCGGAAGGAACACCACCTCCCACTCCAGGCCCTTCGCCTTGTGCACGGTCAGCAGCTTGACTGCCTCCCGGTCCGACGGCATTGCCTGGTCAAGCCCGTTGCCCTGGTCTATCTCCGCTTGGAGGTAGGAGAGCAACCCAGCCAGGGATGCGTCTCCATCGACGTCGACGTAGTCGGCGACGGCATCGACGAAGGCGCCGAGCTGGTCCCGCCGGGCCGTCCGGTTGAGTTCAGGTGTTGACATCAGCTCAACGTCCAGCCCTAGGGTCGCGATCACCCGACGGGTCAGGTCGAGCAGCGGCTCGTCACAGTGTCGACGCAGGTACGCCAGCTCAGCGGCCAATGCGGCGAAGCGGTCCAGGCCCGCGGCGGAATAGCCGCCCTCCCCAGGACTTTCCAACGCGTCCAGCAGGCACACCACCTCCGTCGGGTCGACGTCGGCGACTGCGCCTTCCAGCGCAGTCAGCAGCCTGTCCTCCACCTCTCGGTCAGGGTTCACGTCATGGTGATGAGCCAGCTCGCGGGCGCGACGGCCCAACAGCGCCAGGTCACGCGCGCCGACCCGCCAGCGGGGCCCGGTCAGCAGCCGGATCAGGTCCGGGTTGGCGGTGACGTCGTCGACTAGACGGAGGGTGGCTGTCACGTCCATCACCTCGGGCAGTGTCAGCAGGCCGCCGAGTCCGACGATCTCAACCGGGATGTCCCGGGAGACCAGTTCCCCGTACAGCGAGCCGATGTCGGCGTTGCGTCGGCTGAGCACCGCGATGTCAGCCCACCGGGACGCCACGCCGTCGGCCCGCACGGTGAGGATCTGATCACAGATCCAGCGAACCTCCTCCTCCCAGGTGTCGAAGGTGGCTGCTTGGACCCGTCCTGGCCCCGCACTACTGGGTGCCTGCAGGATCCCGAGCCCTGCGGCCGTCTGCTCATCCGGGTTCGTTGCACCGTCGCCGGGCAGCAGCGCAGTCTGACCAGTACGCAGCGGGCGGCTGAGGACATTGGCCACGTCCAGGATGGTGTGGCCGCTTCGCCGGTTGACCGTCAGCGCGAACTGACGGCTCCGTCGACCGTCGACGGTGCGGAACTCCTCGGCGAACTGCACAATGTTGCTGGCTGCCGCGCCACGCCAGCCGTAGATGGCCTGGAAGGGATCACCGACGGCGGTGACGGGGTGTCCCATGCCTTGGCTGGGGGTGTGCCCGGAGAACAGACCGCGCAGCATGATCGCCTGCGCCGCCGAGGTGTCTTGGTACTCATCCAGAAGCACCACTGCGAAGGCGGACCGGAGTGCGGTGGAAACCTCCGGCACCTCGCTGGCCAACCGCGCTGCGATGGCCATCTGGTCCGCGAACTCGACCAGCCCGAGCCGCTGCTTCAGCCGCTGGTAGTCCTGCACCAGGCTGGCGATCTCCAGTCGCTCCTGGGTCGTGACGATGGCGTTCTTGACGTCGGCGTAGACGTTCCCGCGACTGTTCAGCGGCGCGGACCGCAAGCCGATCAGGAAGTCCCGGGCATGACGGTCCAGCTCCTTGGGATGCACCAGGTGCTGCTGCAGGTCGGAGTCCAACTTGAGCACCCGCTCTGTCACCGTGCCCGGGCGGAGCCTGGAGATGAACTCGAACGGGCCCGCTGCCGCCTTCACCACCCGCGACGCCAGCCGGTAACGGGTGGCTCCGCTGATCATGGTGGGATCAGCCTCGTAGCCGAGGCGAAGGCCGTGCTCGGCCACCAGTCTGGCTGCGAAGGCGTCGTAGGTCATGATCAGCTGCTCGCCGGACTCATCCACGCCGCGGTCGCTGATCACCCCGGCCTTGAGCAGCGCGGAGCGGACCCGCTGGGACAGCTCAGCTGCCGCCTTGCGGGTGAACGTCAGTCCGAGTACCTCCTCCGGTCGGACAGCACCGGTGCCGACCAGCCAAACCACTCGGGCCGCCATCACGGTTGTCTTGCCGGACCCGGCGCCCGCGATGATGACGCCCGGCTCCAGCGGCGCTGTGATCGCCGCCAACTGCTGTGCCGAGAACGGCACCCTGAGGGCGTCGATCAGGTCGTCGGCGTCCCGCAGTCGTCGGGTCGGCGCCGGCGGGGTGAGGGTGTGGACGGTCATTCGACGACCTGCCGGCCGACACCCTGGGCCGGGCAGCTGGTACGGAAGGCGCAGTAGCGGCACTGGGTCCCGATCCTGGCTGAGAAGTCCTCGTGCCGGATCACCTCTGCCGCCTGGGCGAGCCTCCGGTGCACCCAGGTCCGCTGGGCAGCCGACTCATCGACGGCCGCTGCACCGGCCCCATCGGTGACAGTCGAGGCGGCCAGCCCGGGTCCCGGTACGGCGTCGGAGACCGGGAACGGCACGTCCTCCAGCGACGGTTGGTGGAACACCTTCGGATAGCCGCTGGCACCGTCGGCCAGCCGGAGGTACACCAGCTCGGCGCCACCTGGCCGCGCGTCCGGGCCCGCCACCTCGGCGAAGGCGCCCTGCTGCACGGCCAGCTGGTAGACGCCGAGCTGGTCCTGGACGGCGACGTCGGCAGCCGCCGGTGCTGCCCGCGAGGTCTTGAAGTCGACGATCCTGACCCGACCGTCGGCGTCGCGCTCGACCCGGTCGGCCGTACCGGTGAGGTGTACCCGTTCACCGCCGAGGTTGATCTCGGTGGAGAACGGCACCTCGGTGCCCAGCAGCTCACGGTCGGCGCGCGTCTCCTGCCACGTGGCGAAACGCTCCAGCGTGGACTCGGCCTCGATCCGCTCCACCGCAGACAGCCACTTGGCGTCGAAGTCGAGCTGGTCCCACACCAGCTCGAGGTGTTGCGATAGCTGGTCGACGTCGACTGCCACCTGGGCGCCGTGCTGGGCCAGTACGTGCACCACCGACCCGAAGCTCGCTGCGGTGCCACGGGCCGACTCGGCTTGGGCCTTGCGAGCCAGGAACCACTGGCGTGGGCAGGCCAGGACATTGGCCAGCTGGCTGCCCGAGAGCCGAACCGGCTCGCCAGGAGCAACGACGGGTTGGTCGGCGTCGCTGAGGTCGCGCATCCCCCACCAGCGGCTGGGGTTCGCTGCGGGCACCAGTGAGCGCCCGTCGTCGTCGGTGGCGTCGGCGAGTCTGGCCAGCCGGACCGCCGCCTGTTCCCGTACGCTGGCCGGCATCTCGGGGTCGACGCTGACGCTGCGGAGCTCACCGACCAGCGCGGACAGGGAGAGCGGCCGGCGGGGACGACCTGCCAACGGGCGCACCGGCACACCGAGCTCAGTGAGGAAGCGGGACGGTTGATCGCCCTCGCCTTCAGTTCCCGACACCGCTGTTACGACCAGTCGGGAGCGGGCTCTGGTGCAGGCCACGTAGAACAAGCGCCGCTCTTCGGCGATTCTGGTGGCGGTCGGCACCATCTCGGCCAGACCGCGCCGGCTCAGCCGGTCCGGCTCCAGCAAGGACCCTCGGCGCCGCACGTCCGGCCAGCTGCCTTCCTGAACCCCGGCGACCACCACCAGCTCCCACTCCAGCCCTTTGGAGCGATGCGCGGTGAGCACCCGAACACCCATCCCACGCAGCTCAGACTCCCTAAGGGTGTCGGCCGGAATCTGCTGTGCCTCCACCTCCGCAAGGAAACCCGTGACGCCGCGGAGGCCGGACACCTCCTCGGATCGGGCGGCGACGTCGAACAGGGCGCACACGGCATCCAGGTCACGGTTGGCACGGCGACCGGTGTCGCCGCTCATCCCCGCTTCCTGCTGGAGTCGTTCCGACCAACGGGTTGTCGACCACATCAGCCACAACACCTGTTCGGCGGTGCCGCCGTCCGCAATCAGGCGTTCCGCCTGGAGCAGCAGACCGGCCAGCTTCCGAGCGGCGTCGGTCTCGACCGTCTCGGCGCAGTCATCCAACAGCTCCGGATGGCGGATCGCCCGCGCCACCAGCTCCGCCGAGAGTCGCGGCAGGCCGGTACCGGCAAGCTCGGTCCGTTCGGCCTGCCGCAACATCCGACCGAGGCGGCGGATGGCCATGCTGTCCAGACCGCCGAGCGGTGACATCAGCAGCGCATGCGCCTCATCGGAGCTGAGGCTCCGGCCACGCGCGGCCACCTGCAGGGCCAACAGCAGCGGCCGTACCGCCAGCTCATTGGCAAGTGGAATCTCGTCGCCGGCGACCTCCACCGGCACCCCAGCGGCTGTCAGCGCTCTGCTGAGCCCGGGAATGGTACGGCGGCCGGAGCGGACCAGCACTGCCATCTCAGACCAGGCCAGACCGTCACGCAGGTGCGCACTACGCAAGATCTCGGCGATGTGCTCGGCCTCTGCTCCCTCGCTGACACAGGTGAAGACGTCCACCTTGCCCTTGCTGATGCCGGGGGCGACCTCGGGCTGCCGGAACCGGGCGAATACCTCAGCCGGCAGTGCCCGCGGCACCCCGAGACGGCCGGCGACGCTGCGGCTGGCCGTCAACAGGTTGATCCCGAAACGCCGGGTCTGACCAAGCGCAACTACCGGCGCGCGCTCCCCACAACGGGTGAGAAAGACATCGGGGAAGTCGAGGATCCCACGCGCCTCTGCACCGCGGAACCCGTAGATGGACTGGTCTGGATCACCCACCGCAACTACGTCCCTGCCGTCGCCGGCGATGGCGGCCAGCAACCGGACCTGCGAAGGGTCGGTGTCTTGGTACTCATCGACGAAGACGCAGCCGATCTCGCGTCGCAGGGTGGCGGTGATGTCGGGGTCGGTGAGCAGGATCCGGCACCGGTGCACCAGCTCGGCGTAGTCCATGACCTGCTCGGCGTCCAACACATCGAGGTACTCGTCGAAGAACTGGCCGACGCTAACCCATTCCGGCCGTCCCACGGCGTCGCCTGCGTCGATCAGGTCCTCAGGGTCCATGCCGAGCTGGCGCGCCTTGGCCAGCACGGCGCGTACTTCGGAGGCGAATGCCCGGGTGGGGAAGGCCCGTTCCAGCGCGGCCGGCCAGTCGGCGCGCTGGGTTTCCCGGCTGCCGCCGAGGATCTCGCGAACCCGGAACTCCTGCTCGGGTGCGGTTAGCAGCCTGATCGACGGGGCGTAGGCCTGAGAGTCGGAGAACCGGCGGACCAGCGCATGGCAGAACCCGTGGAACGTCATCGCCATAGGAGTCACCATCGAGCGTCCCAGCCGGGCTGTGATCCGCGTCCGCAGCTCGGCCGCAGCCTTCCGGGAGAAGGTCAGTACCAAGATCGAGTCCGGGCTCATCCCTCGCTGCTCGATCCGGTGCACCACCGACTCGACCACAGTGGTCGTCTTGCCGGTCCCCGGCCCCGCGAGCACGAGCAGCGGCCCGGACTGGTGGTCGACGACTGCCTGCTGGTACTCGTCCAAGACCGGTGGCGCGAGGAGGGTGTGCGGGGTGCGGATCAACTGGTACATCAGAGCTTTCTGCAGCGTTTCGTGGGCGAGAGCCGGTGTGTGCTCCCATTTGATCAGGGCGGACTGACAATCTCGTGTCAGACGCTCCGGTCGTCGGTGTCCTCGCCTCAGAAGCGTCGGTTGGCCAGCACTGGCAGGGCCCGGCGGACGGCGTCAACCTCGGCGATATCAATATCGACCACCAGCAGATCCGGCTGCCCGTGAAGGGCAGCGAGAACGGTGCCGAGTGGTGAGATAACCGCGCTGTACCCAACCCCGGTGGGGGCCGAACCCGCCGACGTCACCCCCACACTCGCTGGGTCCGCCTGTCCACAGGCAGCAACGAAGGTGGTGCAGTCGAGCGCCCGCGCTCGGGAGAGCAGCTCCCACTGCTCGATCTTGCCGGGTCCAGCGCCCCAGGAGGCGCACAGGCAGATGAGCTGTGCGCCGGCGTCGGCCAAGGTGGTGAACAGCCCCGGGAACCGGACGTCGTAACAAGTGGCGAATCCCACCCGCACTCCCCCGATCTGGGCTACCAGCGGTTCTGCTCCCGGTGCGACCGTGTCGGACTCGGTGAAACCATAGGCGTCGAACAGGTGGATCTTGTCGTAATGTGCGTCCACGTCAGTGCCGACGACAAGCAGTGTGTTGCGGACCCGACCGTCGCCAGCCGGCGTGAACATGCCGGCGACCACCGCCACCTGGTGCTGCTTGGCGATCTGACGCACCTGATCACCCCACGGTCCGTGCACGGGCTCCGCGACGTCGGTGAGCGACCGCCCGAAGCAACGCATGGTGGCCTCCGGGAAGACCACCAGCTCGGCGCCCCGGTCGGCGGCGCGGGCAACCTGGTCGGCCACCTGACCGAGGTTCGCCGACGGGTCGGCACTACTGAGGATCTGGGCCAGCGCAATGCGCATAGGGTGTGCCTCCTCGATCGGCTCGGCTCTCGTAGTCGGCCTGGTTGGCGGGGGGTGCAGTGGTCGGTCCCTCAGCGCAGCGCCGTCTCCTCAGTCGGCTCAGTACGCTCAACGTCCACGCCGCGGATACCGAGCATGAACAAGATGGCGTCCAGATAGGGCACCGACACCGTCGTATCGGCGCGTTGGCGGACCATCGGCTTGGCGTTGAATGCTATCCCGAGGCCGGCTGCGGCGAGCATGTCGAGGTCATTGGCGCCGTCACCGATCGCCACCGTCTGGGACAGCGGGACACCCTCCGCTCCCGCGATCTCAGCCAGCAGCACAGCCTTGCGGGCGCGGTCGATGATCGGCCCCTTGACCTCACCGGTGAGAACTCCATCCACCACCTCGAGTGTGTTGGCATAGGCGTGGTCGAGCTCGAGCTCGGCCTTGAGGGCGTCGGTGAACTGGGTGAAGCCGCCGCTGATGATGGCGACCGCGAACCCGAGCCGGTGCAACGTACGTACGAAGGTACGGGCGCCCGGCGTCAACCGGATCGGAGTCCGGGCACGCTCGATGGCAGCCAGGTCCAGCCCCTTCAGCAGCCGTACCCGCTCACGGAGCGAGGCTTCGAAGTCGAGCTGGCCCGCCATGGCTCGCGCGGTGATCTCTTGGACGGCTGCCCCGCAGGATGCCTCCTCTGCTAGCAGCTCGATCACCTCGTCCCGGATCAGGGTGGAGTCGACGTCCATCACCACCAGCCGCTTCGCCCGCCGCTCCAGCCCATTGACCTGAACGGCGATGTCGATGCCATGGGCTCTGGAGACTTCGACGAGCCGGAGCCGCATGGCGTCCACATCGTCGGCGATCACAACCAGGTCATATGCGGTGACGGGCTCGGTAGCCAACCGGACTATGCGGTCGATGTTGCCGCCGGTTTCAGCGATGGCGTCCGCAACCGCGGCCAGCGTCGCGGGTGACAGTGGTCGTCCCAGCACGGTGACGGCGTGGCGCGGCAGCAGCGCGCGGGTCGAGTGTGCCTGGACCCGTTCGAAGTCGACGGTGAGGTCGTGGGTGAATCCCCAGTACAAGATGTCACGGACCAGCCCGTCGGCGGCACCGTCGAGCCGGACTAGCACGTCGAGGGTGAGCCGCTCCCGAACGACCAGCTGCTCCATGTCCTCCAGGACCGCTCCTGCGGCACCGAGCAGGGTAAGCAGGTCGCGGGTCAGCCGCGGCCGGTCAGCTCCGGACACCCGGATCAGCAAGGGGCTGTCAACGCCATGATCGGGCAGTTCGAGGCTCATGCCGCCATCTCCCAGACCAACACCTCAGCCGGTGACACGCCCCCGGTCAGGCGCAGCTCCGCGGCACCGGTGATGCGGAGGGAGTCTCCGGTGGAGAGCCGACCCACCGTCTCGCAGCTGAGATCGCCGCTGGCCACGTACAAGTGCAGGAGTGGCGCGGGTGGAAGTTGTCGGTTCTGGCCGGGTTGGAGGGTCGTCACCCACAGGGTGGAGCCTGCCGACGCCAGAGTGACAGCTGCGTCCGTCCGAGTGCCGGATGCCACTGGTACCCAGCCTCGGTCGAGGTCGGCCAGATCCACTTCCCGCTGTGAGTAGGAGGGTGGCAGTCCCGGCTGGTCCGGGCGTACCCACATCTGGACGAAGTGCACCGGGACTTGCGGATGCGAGGGATCGATCCGGTACGCGTCGTTGCGCTCCGCGTGGACGATGCCGGCGCCGGCACTCAGCCGCTGCGCCAGACCGGGGTGAACGATGCCGGAATGGCCGCGCGAGTCGGTGTGCACCAAGGAGCCGGACAGTACCCAGGTGACGATCTCGGCGTTGGCATGCGGGTGGTCATCGAAGCCCGACCCAGCCCCGAGCAGCTCGTCGTTGTTCGCCAGCAACGCCCCGTGCCCCACGTTGCCAGGGTCGTAGTGGGCGCCGAAGGAGAAGGTGTGCAGCGACTGCCCCCAGCTGGTCTGGGTAGCGAAGCGGTCGGCTGCGCGCCGAACCGTGATCGTCGGTGCAGTCACGACTTCAGTATCTCCGTCTACGCTGGCGCTATGTGGAGGCGTCCAAGTCCAGATCCTGCGCTACCTGGGCAGGAGTCGGTCTGGGAGTACCCGCGGCCACCGGCGATGCGGGCGTCCACCGAGCACATAACGGTCACCCTTGGCGGTGTGGTGATCTGTGAGACTGATCACAGTTTGCAGATCCTCGAGACCTCCCATCCGCCGACCTACTATCTGCCTCGGGAGACCTTTGTGGAGGGCTCTCTGCAGCCCGTACCTGGTTCCTCGTTCTGTGAGTGGAAGGGTACGGCCGGCTATCTCGACCTTCGCGGCGGCGACCAGGTGGCGCCCCGCGCAGCTTGGTTCTATCCCACGCCGGCAGCGCCGTACACCGATCTGGTGGACCACATCGCGCTCTATCCGCAGCTGATGGATCAGTGCAGTGTCGACGGCGAAGTGGTGACGCCGCAACCAGGTGGCTTCTACGGCGGCTGGATCACCTCGAAGGTCAGCGGGCCGTTCAAGGGAGTTCCCGGGAGTAATGGCTGGTGAGAGGCCTGTCGGCCGACCAATGCGGTGTCCGGTGGAACTGTGAAGGTTGACTACGTCGAACTGGTGCTGTCCGCGGTGGAGTGCATTCCGCCGGGCC
>CADCUO010000082.1 GCA_902805915.1 uncultured Propionibacteriaceae bacterium
CCGCGGCAACTACACCCGAGAAATGCCCGGCTGGCAGATCCGCCTCGACGACCCCGGCAACAACAGCCAGCCCCACACCGTCACCACCACCACCCCCACCGGACACACCTACACCAGCCAAGCACCCCAACCGCCGTGACTTCGTTCAGCGCTGGTGTAACAGTCACGCTCAGTGATCAGATTGCCGCGCGTCAGAACGCCTCTTCGGCCAGGTCCATCACGGCGTTGTCGGTACCTTCGGCGATGGCCCGCTCGGCGCCGATCTTGGTCAGCACCGTCCGGGCGAACCAGCGAGCCGCGGCCACCTTCCCCTCATAGAAGTGCTTCTCAGCCAACGGAAGCTCGTGGGCGAGCGCCTGCAGCGCGATCTCGGCGCTGCGCAGCAGCAGCCAGCCACAGATGAGGTCACCCAGGACCATCAGCAGCCGGGTCGTATTGAGACCAACCTTGTAGACATTGCGTGGATCGCCCAGGACTGAGGTCGCGACTGAGGATTCCAGCTGCCCCAGCATGGCGGCGACGATCGCACCGACATCCTGCAGCGCCTGATGGAGCTGCTCGCGCTCATCCTTCAGCTGGCCGTTGCCGGCGCCGCTGGCGATGAACTGGGCAATCTCGGCCGACAGCCAACCCAGCGCCCGACCCTGGTCCCGGACGATCTTGCGGAAGAAGAAGTCCTGGCCCTGGATGGCGGTGGTGCCCTCGTACAGGGTGTCGATCTTGGCGTCGCGCACGTACTGCTCCAGTGGGTAGTCGGCGAGGAAACCCGATCCGCCGAAGGTCTGCAGCGACTCAGTGCCCAGCAGCACCCATGACCGCTCGGATCCGTAGCCCTTGACGATCGGCAGCAGCAGGTCGTTGAGCCGCTCGGCGTCAGGGTCGGTCGTGCCGGCATGCGTGGCCAGCCAGATCCGGTCCTGAATGCTCGCCGTATAGAGCACCAGCGAGCGCATGCCCTCAACGAAGGACTTTTGTGTCATCAGCGAACGGCGAACATCGGGATGGTGGGTGATCGTCACCCGAGGGGCCGTCTTATCCGAGGCGCAGGTCAGGTCAGCACCCTGCACCCGGGTCTTCGCGTACTCGAGCGCGTTGAGGTAACCGGTCGACAAGGTTGCGATTGCCTTGGTCCCGACGAGCATCCGCGCGTGCTCGATCACCTGGAACATCTGAGCAATACCGTCGTGCACGTCGCCGAGCAGGTACCCCATGGCGGGGATCTCGTCTGCCCCGAAGGTCAGCTCACAGGTGGTGGACACCTTGATACCCATCTTCTTTTCCACACCGGTGGCGAACACGCCGTTGCGCTGGCCGGTCAGCTCCCCGGTCTCGATGTCGAAGTGGTACTTCGGCACCACGAACAACGACAGACCCTTGGTGCCAGGTCCGCCCGCCCCGGGAACACCCTGCGGCCGCGCGAGCACCAGGTGCACGATGTTCTCCGTCAGGTCGTGCTCGCCGGAGGTGATGAAGCGCTTGACCCCCTCGAGATGCCAGGTCCCGTCCGGCTGCGGGAACGCTCTGGTACGGCCGGCGCCGACGTCGGATCCAGCCTCCGGCTCGGTGAGGGCCATCGTGCCGGCCCACTGCCGATCCACCATGAACCGACCGATCCGCTTGTCGCGCTCAGTCCCGTTCAACCAGATGACGTGTCCCATCCCCGGCCCGGAGGCGTAGATGTACGTCGCGGGGCTGGCTCCCAGGACAAGTTCGGCGACGCTCCACTGCAGGGAGGATGGAGTGGGTTGGCCGTCCAGCTCTGCGGGCAGCTCCAGCCGATACCAGCCGGCGTCCAGGTATGTCCGAAATGACCGCTTGAATGAGGCCGGGAGCGTCACAGAGTGCGTCTGCGGGTCGAACACCGGGGGGTGAGCGTCGGAGTCGGCGAACGACTCGGCCAGCTTGGTCCGCGCCAGCCGGTCCACCTCCTCCAGAACGGCGACTGCGGTGTCGGAGTCCATGTCCTGGTACGGACCCTTCCCGAGCACCTCGCCCCGCCCCAGCAGCTCGAAGAGGTTGAAGGTGATGTCGCGCAGGTTGGATCTGTAGTGCGTCATGCCGTGCCGCCTCTGGGGAGACCGTATGTTACTGACCAGTAACATAATCAAATGCTACCCGTCGGTAACAAGTCTTAGCCGACCTGACCTAAAGTCGCTCGGGTGAGAGTCGGTGACGCCCGAGAAGTGGCCGCAGCCTGGGTCCGGACAGCGGCGGCCGACCGCTTAGACGTCGTCGGCGCCTTCTTCAGTGGTTCCACGGTCGGTGCTGATCCTGAGCTTGAGCTGCCGGCAACCTCCGACGTGGACGTAGTCGTCGTGCTCCAGCGGGACCGGGTCCCCGCGAAGCCCGGCAAGATCGAGCTGGAGGGGATCTTGATCGAGGTGACCTACCTCCCCTACGCGGAGCTGGCCGACCCGGAGGCGGTGGCAGGCGCCTACGTACTGGCGGCCAGCTTCGCCACCGACACGATCATCCACGACCCCACCGGTGCTCTGGAGTCGCTGCATCAACACATCGCCGCGGATTTCGCCGACCCGAGAAGGGTGCGCCGCCGAGTTGACGCGGTCCGGACCAAGATCATCAACGGGCTGGCACAGTTCAATACCCGGGCGCCGTGGCATCAGCAGGTGCTCCAGTGGCTGTTTCCCAGCAGTCTGGCCACCCATGCCGTCCTGGTGGCCGGCTTGCGCAACCCGACCGTACGGCTGCGCTATCCGATGGCCCGGCAGGTCCTTCAGCAGCACGGAGTCCTGGACGACTATCCGCGGCTGGTCGATCTGATCGGTTGCACCCAGGTGACTCCGCAGCTGGTGCAGCAGCACCTGGACGCACTCGCGGTCTGCTTCGACCAAGCCGCCGCCCTGGGCCGCACGCCGTTCCCCTT
This sequence comes from uncultured Propionibacteriaceae bacterium, assembly GCA_902805915.1. GTDB lineage: Bacteria > Actinomycetota > Actinomycetes > Propionibacteriales > Propionibacteriaceae > Microlunatus. The sequence continues at coordinate 2,885 of CADCUO010000082.1, forward strand.
CTCCACCGACATCACCCCCCAGGCGCGTCCGATCGCCATCGACGGATCACAGGCACTGATCGCCGCCGGTGATCATCGGGAAGCGGTGTTCTGGATCATCGCCACCTTTGGCCGCTGCCAGCAGGTTCTCGCCGCCGACGCTCCGGCGCAGGTCACGACGGCGGCGGAACCGGCGTTTCGGGCTGCAGTCTCCGATCTCTGTGGGATGCGTGAGCCAGCTGACTTGCTCCGCGGTGCGGAACGGGACCGCGATGCCTGGCCAGCCATACAAGCGGTCGCGGAAGAGATCATCGCCCGGCGGACCATCGCCCGACCTCATGGTGTCGGGGCTAGTGGTGGCGGGGCGCGGCGACCGAACTCCGACTGACCAGCTGCGGCGGGATCGAGACAGCCCGTGGCGGGGAGCCCGCTAGCAAATCCAGCATCAGCTGCATGGAATGGCGGCCCAAGTCCGCGAAGTCCTGGCGGATCGTGGTCAATGGCGGGAGGAAGTGCTCGGCTTCCGGGATGTCGTCGAATCCCACCACGCTGATATCTGTGGGGACCGAGATGCCGGCGTCGGAGAAGGCGTGGATCAGCCCGAGCGCCATCTGATCGTTGGCACTGAACACTGCGGTGAAGTCCAGGTCCTTGACCAGTCGGCCACCGACCTCATACCCCGCCTTGGCCGACCAGTCACCGGCTAGGGGGACCCGTACCTGCAGGCCGTTCCGCCGCATGGCCGACTCCCATCCAGACCGCCGCATCACCGCATCGGCAAACTCCGCCGGTCCGCCAAGATGGACGATGGATCGGTGGCCGTGGCCGATCAGATGCTCGGTGCCAAGCTGGGCGCCTGCCGCCTGCTCGACGGCCACTGTGGCCAGGCGTGGCGCCGATCCGCTGCTGAGCACGACGAGCGGCTGGCTGATGGACACATCCAGCGCCGCTGCGAGCTCAGCGGTTCGTGCTGCGACGACGACCACGCCGTCCACCCCACGGCCGACCAGGTCACCCACCGCGGCATGCAGCGACGCTGCGTCGATATCGGGCACGGTGGCGACCTGAACTGCGTACCCTGCGTCCCGACAGGCTGTGGTGAAGCCTGACATGGTGCTCGATGGACCATAGTGCGGGTCTCCACTGGAGACCACACCTAGAGTCATGCTGGTACGGGTCGCCAACGTGCGCGCGGTGTTGTTCGGCCGGTAACCAAGCTCGGCGATCGCTGCTAGCACCCGGTCCCGGGTGTCGGGGCGAAGGCTGGGGTGTCCGTTGACAACCCGGGACACGGTCTGATGGGAGACTCCGGCACGCCGCGCGACGTCGTGAAGATTGGCAGGTTTCATAGCCGGACTGAACACCCCTGACGGGTACGCGTACTCACAATGTGATGCCCATGCTAACCGCGGGGCCGCCGTCGGCAGCCGTTCCGCGCGCCCCAAGAGCTCGTCGTCGGAGCCGCTGGTGACACCACCGGCCTGATCGTTATCGTCGGGAGTCCAACCGGGGCCACCAAGGCGCGTCCAGCAAGGAGAACCGATGGCACGCAGTATCACGTTCGGCCATGATCGACTTCGCGTTGATGTCGGCATCGCAGACGACGGCTCGGTACGGCTGGCGCATCTCAACGCGGACGGTGTCGTGCTCCCGGTTCACGCGCAGCAACCCCTGGTCGAGGTGCTGACGGTCGAGGACGGGCATGGCCCTCCCTCGGAGCGGCTGGTGGGAAGCGTGGTCGGCGGCATGCTTCGCTACGTCGGCCACGAGGACCTCAGCGACTCCGACCACTCCCGGCTCGAGGTACACCTGCACGATCAAGCCTCGAACCTGTCGGCCACCGTTCGGCTCTCCGCCCACCGCCAGGTGGCTGCACTGTCGATGCAGGCCACGGTGACCAACGCCGGTAGTGCCCCGCGGACACTACAGGCCGTCACCTCGCTGGTGCTGCGGCTAGGCAGCCCGGAGCGGCCGGTGCCGCTGGAGGAGATGGATTTTCTCAGCGGGACCAGTGAGTGGATCAGTGAGAGTCGTTGGTCACGCCGACCCGCCCGCGAGCTGCTGGGCAAGCTTGACGCAAAAGTGCACGGCCAGGACTCCAGGGGGTCAGTGCTGGCTCGGTCGCTGGGCAGCTGGTCAACCGGACGCGACCTCCCCGTCGGCGGCGCGCTGCACCAGCACGGCGACTTCGCCGTGCTCTGGCAGATCGAGCACAACGGTGGCTGGCGCTGGGAGGTCGGCGAGCAGCAGTACGGGCTGACTATCGGGCTGAGCGGTCCCACCGACCTTGATCATCAGTGGACAGAACGGCTCCAGCCAGGCGAGTCGTTCAGCACAGTAGTGGCCACTCTCGGCATCGGCACCGATCTGGACAGTGCGCTGGCTGAGCTGACCGACCACCGCAGACGCGGGCGTCGTGCGCACCACGACAACGAGGTGCAGCACCTGATCTTCAACGACTACATGAACACGCTGATGGGCGACCCGACGACCGAAAAGCTGCTGCCGTTGATAGACAACGCCGCCGCCGCGGGTGCGGAGGTGTTCTGTATCGACGCCGGCTGGTACGACGACGGCGGCGACTGGTGGCCTAGTGTCGGCGCCTGGCAGCCATCCACCGTACGCTTCCCCGGCGGCCTGGCTGAGGTCATCCAGCACATCACCGACACCGGGATGGTGGCTGGTCTGTGGCTGGAGCCGGAGGTTGTCGGGGTGGACAGCCCGATGGTCGAACGGCTGCCGTTGGAGGCGTTCCTGCTGCGCAACGGCGTACGTGTCCGAGAGGCGCAGCGGTTCCATCTGGATCTCAGCCACCCAGCGGCGAGGGCCCATCTGGACGAGGTGGTTGACCGGCTCGTGAACGACTTCGGTGTCGGATATTTCAAGATGGACTACAACATCAACCCTGGTGCGGGCAGCGACCGTGACCAGCGGAGCCCCGGTGCCGGGCTGCTCCGGCACAACCGGGCGCAGCTGGACTGGCTCGACTCGGTACTGGACCGACACCCGAAGTTGATCATCGAGAATTGTTCCTCCGGGGCGATGCGGATGGATCCAGCGACCATGTCGCGGCTGCAGCTGCAATCCACCTCCGACCAGCAGGATCCAGTCAGGTACGCCACCATCGCCGCTGCCGCACCGATGTCGATCTTGCCCGAGCAGGCTGGCAACTGGGCGTACCCCAATGTCGAGATGGATGACGAAACCACCGGTTTTGCCTTGACCAACGGGATCCTCGGGCGGTTGTACCTGTCCGGCTATCTGAACCGGCTGCAGGACTTCCAGCTATCGCTGGTCAACGAGGCAATTGCCGTGCACAAAGAGATTCGGACCGAGATTGTCACGTCCTACCCGTCCTGGCCGCTGGACCTGCCGCAATGGGAGGACCCGGTGGTAGCGCTGGCGCTACACGCCGGAACCGCCACCTATGTTGCCGTATGGCAGCGGGCCGAGACGGCGTCAGTGAGTCTTTCGCTGCCGGCTTTGGCCGGTGATCGTGTCCGGGTCTCGACGCTGTTCCCAACACGGCTTCCCCAATGGGGCAGCGACTGGGATCCGTCGGCCGCGCTGCTGACGGTGCAGCCGACGTCGCCGAGCCCGTCAGCCCGGGTATTCAAGATCATCACCGAAGGCAGCCCGGAGTGGAACTGACGCCGCAGCAGCGGCGAAGTAGCTAGCGGAGTCCCTGGCCCTGGGTGACCGCGGCCTCGGCCTGGTCCCTCGGCACGTCGATCACCCGCCCGCACACTGAGCACGTGTCCAGATACTTGGTGCTGATCGGGATCAGCGGGATGAAGAACAGCGAGATCTTCCGTGTCCGTCGCACCAGATGATGTGGGGCCGTGTTCCCACAGTTGTTACAAGGAAAGACCAGCGTCCCCAGAACAGTGTCGCGGGCGGTCAGGCCGAAGATCAGCACAGCTGCTCGCCCTTTGTGTTGGTAGCCATGGGGTCGACATACCCAGGTAGGAAGTTATCTACACCCTCGGCCAGTACCTGGACGGAGGTCCACCCACAGCCCCGAGACATGTGGGTGGGCCTCATGATCAGTATGGCGTTCATGCGGGTCACGACACGACCCCGAATCTATGCATTCAGGCGGGCATCGTCCAGCACGGCGGCGGCCTGCTCGAGGACAGTTCTTGCAGCCCGGACCCGACCCTCGGCCGCGCTCAACACCTGCTGCGCGTCCTTAGCATGCTCGGCAGCGGCACGCTGGCGCTCTTCCGCCTCCGCCAGCTCTGCACGAAGCCGCGCCACCAGCTCGCCCGCCGCGGTGGCCGCAGCGCTGGCCCGCTCCGCCTCCGCAGCCCTGGCTTCCCGATCGACCTCCGCGTGGCTGAGCAGATCCTGCGCGGCCGCCAACGCCTGTACGGCCTCGCGGCGCCGACGGTCCAGCTGTGCCTCCGCCGCATCCTCCGCCGCATCCACGGCGCCGGCCGGCTCGGGCTCCGGCGCCGGCTCCGCCGAGCGCTCGGCTGTTCGCTGCAATGTTGGCACCGGCCCCAGGTCGATGGTGCCGAAACCGCCGTAGCTGATGCTCTGTACGACCCGACCGGCGCGCACCACGTCGGCTGCGCTGTGATCGGCCAGTGCCGCCTGGAGCGTCTGGACCACCTCCTGACGCGTAGCTTCGGTGGCAGCGTGCCCGCGGTCCGCAGCGAGCTCGGCGGCGTGGCGGGCCAGAGCCTCCACGACCCGGTGCCGTTCAGCGGACAGCCGGCGCAGATCCGGGCCGGACATGTTCTGCTGCGCCTCGCGAAGTGCTGTGCCGAGGTCGAGCAGGCCTTGCAGCTCCTCGGGTGCCTCCCGGGCCAGCAGGTTGACCAGCCACGCCGAGCGCGTTGGTTTGCGGAGCTGGCCGATTTCCTTGGCCAGGGCACGATCGCTTGCCTTCTTGGCTGCCGCAACCCGCTCGCTTCGCAGCGACATGAAGTCCTCCGGCGCGGCGGCGTACAGCTCCTCGGACACCGAGTTCAGGTCCATGCGGCCATCGTGCCTGAATGTCGGCTAAAGGTGTGAGAGGACGATCGCGCTGCGGGTGCGGCTGACCCCAGGATAGTTCCGGATGATGCCGAGGATCTCCTCGAAGTGGGCTGGCCCTTCGGCCCGTACGACGACGATGCCGTCCGCCTCACCCGTCACCGTGTACGCGTCCACCACCTCAGGGATCGAGCGGGCCATCTCGCGCATCTTGTCCGGTGGGACCCGACCTTCGCAGTAGAGCTCCACGAACGCCTCGATGGTCCAGCCCAGCGCGCCAGGATCGATCTCGGCGGTGAACCGCCGCACCACCCCGCCGCGCACCAGCCGGTCCACCCGTCGTTTCGTTGCCGGCGTGGAGAGCCCGATCTGGTGGCCGATGCTGGCGAAGCTCAGCCGGCCGTCTGCCATGAGCAACGCAATGATCTTGCGGTCCAAGTCGTCAACGCGCAACATAAACGCCTCCAGTCGATAGCGAACTCATCGTAGTTGCACATCTGTCGCTCATAGACTTGAGCGGTGACCACAACACTGGGGGTCTCGGAAGCAGCGGTGCAGCGCCACGCCCGGCGGCGGCATTTCCTGATGTGCCCACCGCTGCACTTCGACGTCATCTACGCCATGAACCCGTGGATGAATGTCGGAGTCCCGGTCGACCGCGGCCGGGCCCTGGCACAGTGGACCACCCTGGTGGAGACGTACCGCCGCTACGGCCACCAGGTTGACCTGTTGGACCCAGTGCCCGGGCTGGTGGACATGGTGTTTGCCGCCAATGGCGCGACGGTGGTCGATGGCAAGGTGCTGGGAGCGAGGTTCGCCTCCCCGTACCGGCAGGGGGAAGCGGAGTTCCACAACGCCTGGCACCGGGCCCACCACAGTGCCTACGCATTGCCCGGCACATCCCTCACCACGGCGGTTGCCGAGCCGGGCGCAGTGAACGAAGGCGAGGGCGACTTCGCGATCCTGGCCGACCGGATCCTGGCCGGGTACGGTTTCCGGACCAGCCGGGAGGCGCACCAGGAGCTGGCAACACTGGCCGGGAGCCAGGTGGTCAGCCTGCAGCTGGTCGATCCTCGCTTCTACCACCTCGACGTCGCTCTCGCTGTGCTGGACGATCTGGCCGAGCACATCGCCTACTACCCGCCGGCCTTCAGCCCCGCCAGCCAGCGCACCCTGCAGCGGCTCTACCCTGACGCCGTCATCGCCACTGAGCCCGACGCCGTGCTGCTCGGTCTGAACGGGGTCAGCGATGGTCTCCATGTCTTCGTGCCCGCGGGGGCAGGGCACCTGATCGAGGAGCTCGGCAGAGCCGGGTACGAGACCATCCCCATCGACCTGAGCGAGCTGGCCAAGTCCGGCGGCAGCATCAAGTGCTGCACTCAGGAGATCCGCCCCGCCCCGCGACGTGACCCCCAAAGGACATCATGACCGCCGTTGAGACCGACCTGACCCGTACCCAGGCTGCGACCCGGACCGAGACGCTGATCGCGCAGACCGAGCAGCACGTGGCGCACAACTACCATCCGCTCGAGGTGGTGGTGTCCGAGGCAACGGGCGCCACTGTGACCGACGTGGAGGGGCGTCGGTATCTCGACTTTCTGGCCGGCTACTCCGCCACCAACTTCGGGCACCGACATCCCGCCCTGGTGGCGGCCGCCCAGGAACAGCTCCGCCGCGTCACCTTGACCAGCCGCGCCTTTTACAACGACCAGCTGGGACCGTTCGCCACCGAGCTGGCGGCGCTGGTCGGGAAGGAGATGGTGCTACCGATGAACACCGGCGCCGAGGCGGTTGAGTCAGCGGTCAAGGTTGCCCGCAAGTGGGGCTACCAGGTCAAGGGCGTCCCCGACGGCTGCGCGCAGATCATCGTCGCCGCCGGCAACTTCCACGGTCGTACCACCACGATCATCAGCTTCTCCGGCGACGAGACAGCCCGGGCGGACTTCGGCCCGTACGCGCCCGGGTTCGTCACCGTCCCGTACGGCGACCTGGCAGCGCTGGAGCAGGCGATCACCCCGCACACCGTCGCCGTCCTGCTCGAGCCGATCCAGGGCGAGGCCGGGGTGTTGATCCCGCCGGCCGGCTATCTGACGGGGGTACGCCAGTGCACCCGGCGCAATAACGTGTTGTTCATCGCCGACGAGATCCAGTCGGGTCTGGGCCGGACGGGCAGGACCCTGGCTTGTGAGCACGAGGGCGTCGTCGCCGACATGTACCTGCTCGGCAAGGCGCTGGGCGGCGGCATCGTGCCGGTGTCGGCGGTGGTGGCCGGTGAAGACGTGCTCGGCGTGCTGCACCCGGGCGAGCATGGCAGCACGTTCGGCGGGAACCCGCTGGCCTGCGCCGTCGGGCGTGCGGTGGTCAGCCTGCTGCGAACCGGGGAGTACCAGGAGCGAGCGGCGCTGCTGGGGGACCAGCTGCGGGCAGGACTGGACCGGCTGCTGGGCCACGGTGTGGTAGCCGTCCGCAGTCGGGGTCTGTGGGCTGGCATCGACATCGACCCCGACCTGGCCACCGGCCGCGAGGTCTGCGCCCGACTAGCCGGGTACGGTGTGCTGGCCAAGGACACCCACGGCTCCACGCTGCGGTTCGCCCCGGCGATCGTGATCCAGAAGGACCAGCTCCAGTACGGGGTCGACCAGCTCGCCCGGGTGCTCGGCGACCTCCGCAGCACACCTGTCAGGGCTGGGGGCGCAGCGCGTCGTAGTTGAGGAACCGGCGCTGCAGCGCTATCACCGCAACGACCAGCACAGCACAGCTCAGACCGCCGATGACCGCTGCCCCTCCTTCGCCGACCCAGGACGCCTCAGCACCCAGTACCAGGTCACCCAGCCGCGGGCCACCGGCCACCACCACGATGAAGACGCCCTGTAGCCGGCCCCGCATGTTGTCGGGAGTGGCCGACTGCAGGATCGTCTGTCGGAACACCGAGCTGATCGCATCGGCGGCCCCGGCCAGCGCGAGGAACACCAGTGCGGCGACCAGCGCACCGACTAGGACCTGGTCGGGTGAGCCCTGCCCCACCCAGACCAGTACCAACCCGAATCCGGCGACTGACAGCCCGTAGCAGAAGATCGAGACGCCGATGATGCGTCCCTGCCGTCGCTGCCGGACCAGCCCGCCGGAGAACAACCCGGCAAGCACCGCGCCGACCGCGAAGGCGGCACTCAGGATCCCGGTGGTCGCTGCGCCCCCGCCGAGGAACACCACCCCTACCGCGGGGAAGAGCACCCGCGGCATCGCCAACACCATGGCGATCAGGTCGACGACGAAGGTCATCCGCACGTTCGGCCGGGTCGCCAGGTACCGCAGCCCCTCCAGCACCGAGGCAAAGCCACGCTTGCCCTGGCTGGCGTCGGAGTCCCCGCTCAGCACCGGTGGCAGATCCGGCAGCCGCCACAGGGCCCACAGCGTCGCGGTGAACAGGACGACGTCGATGGTGTACGCCTCGGCGTAGCCCCACGTCGCCACCAGGAACGCTCCCAGCAGTGGCCCGACCGTGAGGGCGATGTTCCAGGCGATGGTCTGCAGCACGTTGGCCGCCGGCAGCAGCCGGGCATCGACCAGCCGTGGCACGATCGCTGACCGCGCCGGGTTGTTGATCGCGAACCCCGCTGACTGCAGCGCCACCAGCCCGTAGAGCAGCAGCACCGAGTCGACCTCCAGCCAGGCCTGCACCGCCAGCGCAAGGGCCACAACCCACAGGCCAGCCGAGGAGAACAGGGCGACCTTGCGCCGGTCGTACGCGTCGACCAGGGCTCCGCCGTACAGACCGAGCGCCACCAGCGGCACCAGGGCGCAGATGCCCAGCACCCCGACCGACAACGTCGAGGACGTGATCTCATAAACCTGGAGTCCGACCGCAACAACGGTCAGCTGGGTGCCGAGGTTGGAGATGCCGAGCCCCCACCAGAGGCGGCGGAACGCCGGGCTGGAACGCAGCGGGGTCAGGTCGAGCAGCAATGCCATCAGCGAGACGCCGACCTGTCAGTCAGGGTGTGGGCGCGACGTCAGCTGGCTGAGGTGGAGATGTGCTCGATGATGCCGGTGGTGGAGATGGACGGCGTACGGGGCAGGTACACCACCTTGCAGATGTCGTTGAGAAAGTCGAACTTGCCTTCCCAGTCGTCCCCCATCACCAAGACGTCGGCGCGGTGCTCCAGCACGTACTCCCGTTTCAGCTCGAGGCTCTCCTCAACGAAGACGGCGTCCACCACCTTCAGGTTGGCGACGATCTCCAGCCGCTCGTCCTGGTCGAAGATGGGCTTTCGCCCCTTCTTGGAAAAGTTCAGCGCGTCAGAGGAGACGCCGACGACCAGCCGGTCCCCGAACTCGGCGGCCCGGTTCAGCACGCGCACGTGCCCGACGTGCAGTACGTCGAATGTCCCGAATGTGATCACCGTGGTCTCGGCCATGAATGTGCGTCCCTCAGTCGTCGTGATGTCGGTTCACCCTAATGCCTGTTCCGACACTTCGCGGGCCTAAGCCGACCGGTGCGCCTGCAGCTGTGCAGGGGCTGAACTATGATCAAGACACAGTCGTCATCGCCGTGATGGTTCTCGACGCTCGACGACTGCGTAACTGTTGCAGCACCCAACATTCCATGAGTTCGGCTGGCACCTGAACAGATGGATTGGACGTGAGACATGAACCGCGATGGCGTCGGAGGGGCGGCCCCCGACCTGCGCGCCCGCCCGACCGACGAGCAACCGACTGCCCGTGGGTCGCTGGACCGAGGACTGATCCTTGCCGAGGCGGTCAAGTTCATCGACGAGCGGGGGTTGACCGAACTCACCATGCGCCGCCTGGGCAAGGAGCTCGGGGTCGAGGCGATGGCGTTGTACCGGTACGTACCCAGCCGGCAGGATCTGCTGGACGGGGTGGTCGACTGCATCCTCGAGGACTACGTCGATCCCGACGACCTGCCGGCACCCTCGTGGCAGCACTACCTGCAGCGGGTGGCGCACGGCGTCCGTACGGTGGCTGTTGCTCATCCGAACATCTTCCCGCTGGTGGCATCCAGGCCACCCGAGGCGCCCTGGCTCCGCCCCCCACTGCGGAGCCTCGCGTGGGTGGAGTCATTCTTGAGCCGCCTCAACTCCTACGGCTTCGATGACGTGGGCACGGTGGCCGTCTACCGGGGGTTCTCCAGCTTCCTGCTCGGTCACCTGCTGCTCGAGGTGTCCATCGGCGGCGGCGACCTGGGTTCCGCTATGGACGAAGCACCCGAGTCCAAGGAGGTTCCGCTGAGCCGCTACCCGGTGTTGGAACGGCTGTCCCCGCAGCTGGCGGAGAACGCCTTCGGAGAGGAGTTCGAGGACTCCCTGGAGAACCTGCTGGAGCGTTTGGGACGCCTCCTTCCCACGGAGAGCTGAGCGCCTTGGCTCAGCTGCGCCGCAACGGCAGCCGCGTGATCCAGTAGTCGGCGGTGTCCGGCGACGACACCCCGAAGCGGGCATTGACCGCCCAGAGCGCGCCGGCTGCCACGGTGGCCGTGCTGGGCACGTCCAGCGTCTCGTCGGTGAGGGCGCCGAGCCAGCGCGCCGTCCACGACCGCTGGCATCCTGAGCGCTGTCCGTGGTCCTGGCGTCGAGGTCTGAGCCGAAGGACCGCTATCTGGTCCGGCCCGCTGCCGCGGACGTTGAAGAGCAGGTTGCCGGCGATCTCCAGACCGTCGCCGCCGATGAGGCCGGGCCCACCGACGACGCGGATCCTGGTGGTGTCGCCGGTGTCGGTCGCAACCTGCCACAGCCCGCCCACTCTGCTGTTGTTGAGTACCAGACTGCCGTCGGGTAGGAAACGAATGCCGTTCGCGTTGATCGCGGGGGTGATGTCGGTGGGCCAGTCGCCGGTAAGGGCGAGGAAGGTGGGCGCAGCCCCGGACGGTTGGCCGCAACGGGTCAGCCGGATCCTGGTCAGCCGATCCACTTGGGAGTCGGTCACCCAGACCGACCTCCGGGTCACGACCAGGTCGTTGAGGAACACCCCGCCCGGCACCACCACGTCAGCCACGATCGCCCCGCTGCGGGCGTGGACAGCCCAGACATGGGCTACGGCGCCGACATTTCCGGCAGCCCAAACGAGCCGCGTCCGACAGTCGTAGTAGAGACCCCGGATCTGACGGCCCGCCGCGCCGGGCAGCAGGACCCGGGGCGCACCTCCGTAGAGGTCGCCGGTGACGATCCGGCCGTCGGCCAGCGAGCCGACGTAGTAGGTGGTGCCCCGGCCGGAGGTGATGCCTTCGGGACGCAGTCCGTCGGGCAACGGGACCGTGTCGGGGGCGGGGCGAGGGTCGGTGCGATGCGATGCCGCGGCGGGCTCAGCGGTGAGCGGGACGGTTGCCATCGCGGTGGTCGCCGCAGCCGCCGCGAGCATGGTCCGGCGAGAAAAAGCTTGTGTGGTGTCCATGCGTCATTGTGAACGGATGCCAGCGGCGTTGACCAGCCTTCAGTCGAGGCCGCGTTCGGCCGGCACTTCTCAGCTGCGGCGTCTGATCCGGAACCGGTCAAGGTTGTATCCCTGGGTGACCTCGTTCCACTGCACCCGGGGTGGACCGTCGGACACCACGTCGTACCGCAGCAACGTGGTGACGAAGATCTCGGTCTCCATGATCGCGAGTGGTCCACCCGGGCAGCGGTGGTGGCCATCACCGAAGCTCATCAACGTCGCTGGTACCGACGCGGGCAGCTGCCGGTCGGCGCGAAGTCCCGTCGGGGCGGCGCCCACGGTCGCCTCGTCGGCGTTGACCGCGCGGATGTCGATGTTGATCAGCGAACCGGCCGGCAGCTGGACAGCACTGTCGCCGGCACCGAGAGTGACCGGAGCAGTCGTCCTGCGGAAGAGGTGTCCGATGACCGGCTCCAGCCGCAGGATCTCGTGCAGGATCTGAAGCCGCTGGTCCATATCGCCACGTCGGTAGCGGTCCAGCAGGTCCGGGTCGTCCAGCAGGTGCCAGACAGCGACCGTGATGAACTCCCGGGTCGTGACCATTCCCGCCGCACCGTAGGTGACGCACTCGGTCAGGATGTCGGTGTCGCTGAAGTCTGCGTCCAGCAGCAGGCTGATCACGTCGTCACCTCGCCGCCGGCGCCGCGCCCGAATGGCGGGCTTCACGTCGAGGTAGTAGAAGCGCAGCAACGCGGTGTTACGCCGTACGGATCGCAGGACCGAGATCGGGTCGCGCCCGATCTCGGTGATATCGCCTTCGAAGAACGTGTCCAACCGCCGAGTCATGCCGGAGATGGATGAGTTGGTGAGACCGACCACCTGGGCGGCAACCTGGACGGCCATGCGGAGCGACAGCTGGCTCAGGTCACTCGACCGGTTCGTACCCACGGTGGCGACGAGCTTGTCGCTCAGCTGCTGCATCATGCCGCGGTAGTCCTCGGTCACCTTGGGGGCGAACAGCCGGGCCGCGGCCTTGCGCTGGGTACGGTGCGGCTGGCCCTCCAGGTAGATGACCGGGGGGCGCATGCCCGACCCCGCGCCGTTGACGATGTCGGCGCCGAAGCCGGCCTGCCGGACGGCCTCAGAGCGCAACACCTGGCGAGCGGCCTCGAAGGAACGCACCACCCAACGCTGCTCCTTGCCGTCATGGCGGTGTTCCACCGGCGGGAAGAGGGCGTCTTCTGGTCGGGTCAGCTTTCGCATCGGGCAGCCACCGGCTGCTGCTGCCCGGACAGATTCGGCTGGGCCTTGGGCGCTCACCCGGCCAGCGTAGTGCGCGTTCCGGCGAGATGGCGGCCCTCAGCCGAGCGGTTCGGTGCCGGCGGTGATAGCGGAGGACACGGCTCTCAGGTCCTCCGCGATCATGACCAGCACATCGGCGATCTGTGGCACGTCGCCGGCCGGGATCCGCTGGAAGGCCCCCGCCAGCCAGATGTGGCTCTGGTCGACGCTGCCGTGGCCCTTGCTGGTCAGCCGCACCAAGGTGCGACGACGATCAGATGGGTGCGGATAGCGGCTGGCGATCTCAGTTGCCTCCAGCCGGTCGACCGAAGCCGTTGCGGCGCTGGTGGTGATCCCGAGGTCCCCGGCAAGGTCGCTCTGGCCGGTCACCGTTGACGGCCAGATAGCTGATGGCCTGGGTTCTCGGTGATGCCGAGTCCGTACTGGTCGGCCAGCGCCTGCCGATAGCGCTCACCAGCCAAGATCATCGCGCGCAGAGCACGCACAGCTTCGCTTCCCGGGGTTTCACTCACCGCTGCTCTCCTCCGGTTTCCGGTAGGGCGCCCGGGGTGGCGGCGGCAGCTCCGAGAGTCGTTCGTTGACTGCCTGGGCCAAGACGTTGTGCTGGTGTGGGCTGAGCGGCATCAAGCCGTTCAGATAGGCCTCGACCTCGTACCTGCCGGCAGCCCCGCCGAGGGCGAAGTACCGCAGCCACAACTCACCCACATCGATCTGGGCGGCGCGGTACGCCTTGACCAAGCGGTCGCGGTCCTCCTCCGGGGAGTGCTGCATGCTCATCTCCTGTTGCCGGGAGGGGATCTGGGGAAGCCGGCTCAGGGACAACCGTACGTCCGTTCCAGCAACAACCGTACGACCGATGTGGCGAGCCCGGCTAGTCGCCAGCCTCTAGGCTGACCTGTATGGCTGATACCACCCCACGACGAGTAGCGATTCTTGGCGCCGGCATGATCGGCGACGTCCATCGACGAGCGGCCCAGCTGGCCGGAGCTGACGTGGTGGGAGTGATGGCATCCACCCCGGAGCGGTCCCGTGAGGTGGCCGCGGCTTGGCGGGTGGAACAGGCATTCGGAAGCATTGCAGAGGTCGCCGCCTCCGATGTCGACGTCGTGCACATCTGCACCCCCAACGCCTCGCACGTGCCGTACGCGATCGAGCTGATGGAGGCAGGCAAGCACGTCATCTGCGAGAAGCCCTTGGGCGTGAACCTGGCTGACGCGCAGCAGGCCGCCGCTGTCGCGGAGCGGACGGGCGTGGTCAACACGATGCCGTTCGCCTACCGGTTCCACCCGATGGCCCGGGAGATGCGGGCGCGGGTGCGCAGCGGGGAGTTCGGTGAGGTCAACCTGATTCACGGCAGCTACCTGCAGGACTGGCTGCTCAACCCGCTGGCCACCAGCTGGCGGGTGGACCCGGCGGCTGGTGGACCGTCCCGGGCATTCGGCGATATCGGGTCGCACTGGTGCGACCTGGCCGAATGGGTGACCGGTCAACGGATCACCGACCTGGTCTCCACCATCTCCATCACGATTCCGCAGCGCCCGGCCGCAACCGCCGCGAGCTTCAGCGCCGTCAGAAGCGACGCACCGCTGGTCGACGTGACCACCGAGGACAGCGCCTTGATCCTGTTCCGCACCGATGCTGACGTGGCTGGGTCCGCTGTCATCTCCCAGCTCAGCGCCGGCCGCAAGAACCGGCTCTGGGTCGAGGTCGACGGTGGCAGCCAGAGCGCCGTCTTCGACCAGGAGCTGCCAGAGCAGCTGTGGATCGGGTCCGAGGCGGGAGCGACCATCCTCGTCCGCGACCCGAACCACGGCTCGACGGAGCAGCGCCGCCTGGCCACCCTTCCGGCTGGACACGCGCAGGGATACGCGCAGTGCTTCGAGGCGTTCGTGGCCGACTCGTACGCGGCAGTGGATGCCCACGGCGGCCAGGGCGAGGTGCCAGACGGTCTGCCGACGTTCCCCGATGGTGCCCGGGCCGCCGCCATCTGCGACGCGATGCTGCGTTCGGCCAGCGAGAAGCAGTGGGTCACCGTCTGAGCGCGGCCGGCGGCATCTGCATGGGCATGGATCTCTCCGGGCCGGTCGCCACCGCCGCGCCGACCTTGCTGGGGGCCACGTTGCGGCACCGCGGGGTGGCCGTACGAATCACGGAGGTGGAGGCGTACGACGGCCCGAACGACCCAGCTTCGCACGCCTACCGTGGTCCCACGGCCAGGAATCTGGTGATGTTCGGTCCCCCCGGACACCTGTATCTGTACTTCACCTACGGCATGCACTGGGCCGCCAACGTGGTCTGCGGGGCGGACGGCCACGCCAGTGGTGCCCTGCTGCGGGCGGGGGAGGTGGTGGAGGGCATCGAGCTGGCGAGGAGCAGGCGGGGCGGTGCTTCGGACCGGGACCTCGCCCGCGGCCCTGGCCGGCTGTGTCAGGCGCTGCAGCTCAGTGGCGAGCAACGCGGCACGTACCTGTTCGGCGGAGGTGACGTCACCCTGGAGCCGGCCGAAATGACCGTGGCGGCGGTTGGCAGCGGTCCGCGCGTCGGTGTGTCGGTGGAGGCTGACCGACCTTGGCGGTACTGGATCACCGACGACCGGTACGTCTCCGACTATCGCCGCAGCCCGCGGGCCTAGCCACCCCGGCGCGGCTCAGCTGTCGAGCTGGCGCAGCCCCCCCAGCATGGAGGGGATGAACTCCGCCACCGTGGGGTGGATCGGCAGCGCATCCCGTACGCCGGGGTAGGTGACCCCGTTCTGCATCGCCATCCCGATCAGCTGGGCCAGGTCATCGCCGTGCATGCCGAAGAACGTTGCTCCGAGGAACTCCTCGGAGTCGGCGTCGACCAGTATCCGCATCAGACCGATCGTCTCGCTGTCGAGGACGGCACGGCTGACCGATGACATCGGCACCTCCGCCTTGAGCACCCGTCGCCCCGACTCGCGAGCCTCCCGTTCGGTGAGTCCCACCCGGCCCAGCGGTGGATCGGTGAACATCGCGTACGCGGTGATCCGGCCGTCGACGCTCCGACCGCTGTCCAGCAGGATCTGGCTGTCCTGGTACGCGGTGTGGGTGAACGCGCCATGACCGTTGACGTCGCCGAGTGCCCAGACTCCTTCCACTGAGGTCTGGAATCGGGAGTCGATGACGACGAAGTCCCGATCGTCGAGCTGCAGACCGTGCTTGTCGCCGATCAGGTCGATGTTCGATCGCCGGCCGGTGGCCAGCAGCAGGTGGCTGCCGGTGACCGTCGTACCGTCGGCCAGGGTGACCGCCACCCCGGACTCAGCTGACGCCACCTGCTCCAGTCGGGAGTTGAGAATGGTGATGCCTTCGTCGGTCAGCATGTCGGACAGGGCCGCTGAGATGTCGGCGTCCTCGCTCGGGGCGATGCCGCCGCCAGCGATGATGGTCACCTCGGACCCGAACCGGCGAAACATCTGGCCGAACTCGAGTCCGATATAGCTTCCACCGGCCACCACCAGATGTTTCGGCAGCTCCTCCAGGGACAGCAGCTCCACCTCGGTCAGGTACGCGACCGTGTCCACCCCCTCAATGGGCGGCACCAGAGCCCGACTCCCCAGATCCAGATAGATCGCCTCGGCCTCCAGCGTCTCGTCGGCCAGGTAGACCCGGTGCGGCTCACCTGGAGGAGTCGTCTCCAGCGTCGCGGTGCCGTCCAGCAGCTCCAGGTTCTCCACCCCAGCCAGATAGCGGGCCAGCGACTGCCGCATCGAGTCGGTCATCGTGTGGACCCGGCGGATCGCCTCGCCGAAGTCGACTCGAACCTCGCCGGTGTGGACGCCGTACTCGCTGGCGCGCCGGGCCTGGTGGGCCACGACCGCGCTAGCCCGCAGCGCCTTGGTCGGTCGGCAGCCATGGTTGAGGCAGGTGCCGCCAACCCGGTCCATCTCGATCAGCGCGACCCTCTTTCCCTCACCCGCCAGCGCGGCCGCCATACCGGGTCCTGCCTGCCCCGCGCCGACCACGATGGCGTCATAGCTCGTCATACTTCGACACCCTATGCGCGCCGGCTTCCGCACTCGATGAGCCCGTGGAGGTGACGAAGTGCACACGGCCGCCGGTGGCCGGCAATTCGTCGATCAAACAGACAGCCCCCTACACTCCTCCGGAAGGTAACGAATTGGTATCGACTGTCGGGGATGGTGTTTTACGGTGGACTCTGTCCGCAGAGCAGGTGCGTCGAGACGCTCACGAGGAGGACGACTGAGGCGTATCGGCGCACAGGCGGTGGCGGCTGTGGTGGTGTCCGCCGGAATCGCGGTAGCCGCGGCACCGGGCACCCAGCGGACGGTGGTGGCCGACCCGGCTCCGGTAACCGACCTCGGTGACACGCTCGGGTCGTACGTAATGAACAAACCCAGCTCGATCCGCGACGATGAACGGGACCGGGCCAGCCGGAGTCAGGCTGGTAGCACTCGACCGGCGCTCCCGACGCCCTCGCCGAGCGCGACATCCGACTTCGACCGAGCGTCCGCCGCGGCGGCAAGGGCCGCCAAGGTTGCGGCAGCCAGGGAGAGGGCTGCAGCTCGGGCCAAGTCCCTTGCGAAGCAGCAGGCCGCAGCCGCCCGTGCTGCGGCCGTGCGCAAGCAGGCCGCTGTCCAGCAAGCTGCGGATGAGAGGGCCGCCGCCAAGAGGGAGGCCGCTAACCGGGCAGCTGCTGCGCGGCGCGCCGCGGCGGCCCGCAAGGCCGTCGCCAGGCCCCCCGTACCGCCCCGCGCGGTGGCGACCCGGTTCAGCACCGCTGCGCTCAACGTTCGCACCGCAGCATCCGGATCGGCGTCGGTCATCACTGTGCTGGCGGCTGGACGAAGGGTTGCAGTCACCTCGGCGAAGGACGGCCAGTGGCAGCAGATCATCCTCAACGGCAAAACCGGTTGGGTTCGGGGAGCATATCTAGGAAGCAGGCAGCCCAGGTCTGCCAAGGTCGTCAGCAAGCCGACCCCGCCGAGAATCTCCGGCGGCATCTCCAGCGCAAGGTGCTCCTCCGGGTCGGCCGTCGAGGCAGGGCTGACCCGTGACGCCATCCGCGTACACCGAGGTATCTGCGCCAAGTTCCCTCAGGTCACCTCATACGGCGGGGTCCGGGCGGACTCGCTGCCGGCCCACCCCTCCGGCCGGGCGCTGGACGCGATGGTGTCCAACTCGTCGGTGGGATGGCAGATTGCCAACTGGGTGCGAAGTAACCGCAAGCAGTTCGGCGTCAGTGAGGTGATCTACTCCCGCAAGATCTGGACAGTCCAGCGCGCCAGTGAGGGGTGGCGCTCCATGTCTGACCGTGGCTCGGCGTCGGCGAACCACTACGACCACGTCCACATAACCGTTTATGGCAGCGCCGGCACCGGGTAGGATAGAGACTTCTTGCGGAGCCTTGTGGCCAGTCTTAGGGTTTATTCATGGTGGACACGTATCAGGTGGTCCTCGGCGCAGTAGCCGTGGCCTGCTTGATCTGCGTGCCCGTCGCCTTCGTGCTGTGCTATGACGCGATCGCTGGGCGCTGGGACGACCGGCTCCAGAAGTTCCGGCAGCGGCGCACCGAGTCACTGGAACACCGCCGGCAAATACGCGCGCTGCGCAACCAGAGCGGTGTGCCGATCGAGCGGATTGCCGCTGACCTCCGGCGGCTCCGAGCGGTGATTGCCGTCGACGCTGGACGATCCGCGGCTCATCAGATCGGCAACCGGCTGGCCTACGACCGAGTGCTGACCCAGGCGTGCGCCATGTTGGACATCGAGCACGACCTCGACACCGAATGCAGTGGGATGGCGCGTGATATCGAGCGTCTCCGGGTCGAGGCGGAGCTGGAGCGCGCTGGCGTAGTCATCTCAGCCCCCGGCTATGGGCAAGCGGCCTGAGGTCGTTTCCGCTCTCGCGGGATAGCTCGCCGCCACGACACTGTGCAGCCGGCGACGGAAGTGGTTGAGATCTGCCCACTCACGCGTCGGGTGCACCCGGTTGGTCAGCAGCGCCACAACCAGGTTTCGAGCGCCGTCGATCACCAGCGAGGTGCCGGTGAAGCCGGTGTGGCCGTACGCCTGTGACGTCCCGGCCAGATCACCCATGAAGGAGACGTCGTCGATCCGGAACCCGAGGCCGGATTGGTACGCGTTCAGGCCGCGCGGCAGCTGCGGTGTAAGCATGGCCGCGACGCCGGCTCGGGTAAGTCCTAGTCCCCCGTCGTCGGCGGTTCCGATCAGGCCGTCGAGGAAGGCCCGACCGAACCTGACCAGGTCTGCCGCGTCGGCGAAGATGCCGGCGTTGCCCGCAATCCCGTCCAGGGAGGCGGCGTTCTCGTCGTGCACCACACCGCGATGATCTGATGAGCCCTCGCCGCCGACAGACGCCGCCTGCATCGCCGACATCTGGGGTGACCAGCTGATCGGTCGTATCTCGGTGGCGGCGATCGGGCTGGTCACCTCAAGCTGATCCAGCGGCCGGTACCCGGTAGCCTGAAGCCCGAGCGGGCCAGTGACCAGGTCGGTCACCAACCGGTCAAGTGGCATCCCGGTCAGGCGCTCCGCTAGCAAACCGAGGGTGAGGTAGCCGACGCAGGAGTATCGGAACTGGCTGCCGGGCGGTGCCTCCAACGCGCAACCCAGCACCGCAGCCCGCCGATCCCGCTGGTCGCTGAAGTCTCGCCACACGAAGATCTCCGCCGGGAGCCCGGAGGTGTGGGTCAGCAGCTGGCGTACCGTCACCTGCAGCTTGTCGGCGTCCCGGTACTCCGGGAGGTGGGTCGCGACCCGGTCGTCCAGATCGAGCAGCCCTCGTTCGACCAGCTTCATGACCATCGTCGCGGTGAACAGCTTGGTCAGCGACGCACAGTCGTACCGGGTGTCTGCGTGGACCGGCTCCCTCAGCTCCGGCGGCAGCAGCGTGCCCTCCCCGTCGGCGTACCGGAAAGCCTGGCCGCAGTAGCGGACGACGCTGGACTCGCCGTCGTCGACGGCGCAGACGGCACCGGGGAAGAGGGGCCGCGGCTGGGCGGCGACCCCTTCGGCGAGCAGGTGGTCGATGGCGTCCACCAGCGCTGGGTTCACAGCGCGACTCTATGAGCGGATGCGGGGCATCGCCAGTAACGTGAGCGAAGTGACGACTGCCCGGGAGATCGTCGACACGCTGACACTGGACCAGAAGATCGGTCAGGTGCTCTGTACCAGTGTCGGCCACCACTCGTCGGTGCAGATCAGCCCGGGTGGCGCAGCGGGGGCGAGCGAGTCTGACCATCGGCGCGCGCTGTTGGCCGACTGCGACCGGGTGGTCGAGGAGGTCGAGCGCTACCAGCTGGGTGGGGTCTGCTACTTCCCGGGTCGGCCCGACGGCAACCTTCCCGAGGACGTCGCCGAGATCACCGAGAGACTGCAGCACGCGGCGCCGCTCGGTCTCCTGGTCTCCACCGACCAGGAGGGCGGAAATGTCGCCCGGCTCCGCCGCGGGTTCACCACCTTCGGGTCGGCCATGTCAATGGCGGCACTGGGCGACCCGACCGCCGTACGGGATGCCGCAGCGATATCCGGTCGGGAGATGCGTGCCGTCGGCATCAACCACGTGTTCGCACCCGTGGCCGACGTCAACTCCAACCCGGCGAACCCGGTGATCGGGACCCGGTCCTACGGCAGCGACCCGGCGCGGGTCGCGGAATGCGTCCTGGCAGCGATCTCCGGTTACCGCGCTGCCGGCGTGGCAGCCACGGTGAAGCACTTTCCCGGGCACGGTGACACGGCCACCGACTCACATCTCGGCCTGCCGGCGGTCGGGCGGACCGAGGCGGAGTGGCGCCGGTACGACCAGCCCACCTTCGCCGCCGCTATCGCCGCCGGCGTGGACGCGGTGATGTCGGGCCACCTGGTGCTGCGGTGGGCCGCACCGGACGGGACGGACGTTCCGGCGACCTACTCGGCGCCCATCCTGACCGACCTGCTGCGGACCGCGATGGGGTTCGCCGGGCTCGTCGTCTCCGACGCCTTGGAGATGACCGGTGCGGTACAGGGCCGCGACCCGGCGACTGCTCCGGTCGATGCGCTCCTTGCCGGGGTGGACCAGCTGCTGATGCCGGTGGACATCCCTGCCACTGTCGCCGCCCTCAAACAGGCAGTCGACAGCGGCCGGGTGTCGATGCAACGGCTGGACCAGGCCTGCCGACGGGTGCTCGCAGTGAAGGAGCGGCTGGGGCTGCTGGCCGGTGCCAGGGTCGGGCACGATCTCACCGATGTGGGAGCGGGACAATCGGGGGCGGTCGAGCTCGCCGCCCGGGCTGTCACCGTTCTCGGCCCAGCCTTCGTTGCCCCGTCCGCTGGGCGGATGCTCGCGGTGGTCGGTCAGGAACCCGCTGCGGGGAACCTGGCCCGCGCTCTGGAACGGCGCGGCCGTGTCGTAAGCGGCGCCGATGACGCCTTCCGGGCCGATGCTGCGGTGTTCGTCGTATCCTCCGACCTGCGCCGCGGCGGCGAGTTTGATGAAGTCCGTCAGCTGCTGGGGACATACCCGAACGCGGTGCTGATCGTCGCGGGCAGCCCGTACGGAGCCGAGGCAATCGGCGGGCACCGCACCGTACTGTTGAGCTACGGCGACGCCACGGTCCACATCGAGGGGCTCGCGGTGTCGCTGACTGACTCGTCCCGGCCGCCAGCTGGACAGCTGCCGGTCAGGCTCATCCCGACGCCGTAGCCAGCAACGCCGCGGCCACCCGCGGCAGCAGCAGCGCCACGCCGACCGCCAAGCCGGCCATGTTCGCTGCCAGGAACAGCCAGGTCCAGATGACGCCCGGCACCGAGGTCAGTCGAGCCAGCTGGTCGGCGTCGGAGGAGCCCCGGCCGCCCCGGCGGCGTTGCGCCATCAGCTCAAGCACCGGCTTCGGAGCTGCAATGAGCAGAGTCCAGGTGATCAGGTATGCCACTGCAGACTGGGCGGTGGGGGACAGATACCAGGTGACTGCGAACATCAAGAGTCCACCACCGGCCAGGACAGCGAACCCGTAGGCGTTCCGGATCTGCAGCAGCATCAGTCCCAGCACGGCCAGCAACAGCCAGAGCAGGCCCACACTGCGACCCGCCACCAGTAGCAGCGCCGCACCGAGGCCCACCAGAGCCGGCCCCAGGTAGCCGGCCGCCAACATCATCACCATCCCGGGCCCGCTGGCTCGCCCCTTCGACACGGTCAGTCCCGAGGTGTCGGAGTGCACGCGGATGCCGCGTAGCCGTCGACCCGCCAGGACCGCTGCAATGGCGTGGCCGCCTTCGTGGGTGATCGTGACCAGCATCCGGGTGACTCGCCAGAGCGCCGGAACCAGTACGGCAACCAGGGCGGCCAGGGCGAGCGCGGCCACCGTCCCGGCTGGAGGGACCGGCTGAACCGACACAGCTCGACGCCAGGCCTCCTCGATGATCTCCACGGCTCAAGCATGCGCTGATATTTCGCTACCAGCCGCGGACACTAGTCTGCTGAGCCCTTTCGAGCGCGGAGCAACAGCGCGATACCAGCGGCCAGCACCGCAGCAGCGACCAGGTTCCACACCACGTCGTAGACCAACACCTCCGGCACATAGCGGATCTGGTGCAGGCGCAACAGCTTGTGCTGGACCAGACCGTCGTATAGCTGGAACCCACCCGTGCCGATGAGCAACCCAGCCAACCACAGCTGGCGATGGAAGGCCCGCCGCCGTCGCAGATCAGCAAACATCAGCAGCGCCACCACAGTCGCGACCCAGCTGACGGCGTGAAACAGGCCGTCGGACACCAGGCCTATTGCGGGAGTGGCGCGGTCGTAGAAGTGGTGCCAGTGCAGCAGCTGGTGGAACACCACCTCGTCAATGAAGCCGGCGAGCCCGACGCCGAAGAACACGCCCGACCACACGTTGCGGGTCGACTGCGAGGACCCGACAGATCTTGGTGTCATGAACCGCCCATGCCCGAGGGGTGGAAGCCATCGCAACCACCCGGACGTCTAGAAGCTGACCGCTCCAGCCATGCTCTGGTGCTTCCCCCGAGAATGTCACAGTAGTTCCCTGGTGGCCGGCACCGGCACGCCTGGCGGAGACGCAGCCGGCTCAACTGGTGTGACATTCCTGGGTTCGTCACAGTGCCCCGGTGGTCCACAGCAGGCCGCTGGCGCCGCTGAGCCGGCCGGCGAAGGCCACCGCCTGCTCGTCGGTCAGACCGCTGACGAAGTCGATGATTCCCCGGCCCCGGCCCATCCGGGCGACCTCCAGCTCGGAGGTCTTGGCGTCCAGCCACTCCGGGTGCTGCGCGGCGATCCGCTCGTAGCCGAAGGTTGCGGCGTTCACCAGGTCGATCAGTCGGCGCGGGGCTCGGCCGCCGTCGGTCCGGTCAGACAACCAGTGGTCGAACCCGGCCACCAGCCGCTCGATGGTGTCGGCCTGGCCGCGCTGGAACATGGCGAGGTCTGGCCGGTCCAAGATGAAGTACTGGTGGACGAATTTCAGAACTGACACCTGATGCCACGCGTCGGGGCCCAGCATCACATAGCTGGAGCGGACGGGCGGGTGGGCGTCCAGCACGACGGAGGAGATCAGGTGCTGGATCCACCGCGCGGTGAAACCGGAGATCGCCCGGTCCGCGGCCATGGAGCCGTCATAGGGAACGGCCAGCACGCCGTCGACGAATTCCTCGCCCACCGTGACCACGGCCTCGGCGAATCTGTTCTCGTCGAAGATCCAAGCGTCCTTGGTGGCCAGCCGACGACGCAGCCGTTCCAGGCCCGCGCCCGGCGTCTGTCCCAGCCCGCGCAGCTCTTGGGCGTCGCGGTCGGCAAAGCCCTCGCGGTCCGCGGCCCAGGATCGGAACTCGCCGGAGACCGGTGAGAACTGCAGCACCCCGGACCGGTGGAAGTCCTCGACGTCGTGGAGGGAGTATGCGATGTCGTCGGCCAGGTCCATCACCGAACACTCCAGGGTCTGCCGCGCCGCGGGTAGTCCGGGAAAGGCCGCCAGCGCATCCAGCATGTCAGGTAGGTCGATGGTGTAGGCCGAGAACTTCGCCGCTCCAGGCCCCTCCACGCCGTGCCCGGCGCCGCGTGGCGGCTCGTCCCAGCCTGTCGGGTGCGGCTCCGGGTGGTGAAACCGTCCCCAGGGATACTTCAGCACCGCGGCGCGGACGGCAGCGGTCAGGTTCAGCCCTTCGTCGCCGGGCCCGCGGACGGCTAGCTCGGTCAGGATGCGGAAGGTCTGGGCGTTGCCCTCGAAACCATCCGTCAGACCGAACCGGTTCCGGGCTAGCCGGTCAAGCGCCCGCTCGCCCAGGTGGCCGAACGGAGGATGCCCCAAATCATGGGCGCTGGCCGCGGCCTGCACCACGACCTGGTCCAGCCGGCCCAGTCGATGCAGCAGTGCCCGGTCCTCGGCCCGCAGCAGCCGTACGGCGATGGCACGAGCCACCGCCGTGACCTTGATGGTGTGGGTCAGCCGGTTGTGCACCACTCCGCTGGTCGCGCCGGCCGTCACAACCTGAGTGACCTCGGCGAGCCGGGAGAACGGGGCTGCGAACCGGATCCGTTCCAGATCGGTACGGAAGTCCGACTCCATCCCCGCTTCATGAGCAGCGGCGGCTGACTCTGCTCGGGCCCGAGCCAGACGCGGATCCATAGCGGCCAACCTACCCACCGGGGCGCCGCTGGGCCGAGTGGTCCCGGTGTCGGGGTGGTTGAGCCCCGCCGGAGGGCCTCAGTAGGCTGCCAGCGTTCACACTCGAGGCAGATGAGGTTCCCGATGACCAGTCCGGTAGATCCCGCCACCACGTCCGCCTGGAGGACCCTGGCCAAGCTGCAGTCCTCGCTGGAACCGGATCTGCGGGGTTGGTTCGACGCGGATGCTGACCGGGCCGCGAAGTTCACCTTCAGCGCCGGCGACCTCTATGTCGATCTGTCCAAGAACCTGCTCACGACCGAGGTGCTGGACGCGCTGCTCGGGCTCGCCGACGAGGTGGGGCTGGCCGCGCGGACCGAGGCGATGTTCACCGGCGAGCACATCAACGTGACCGAAGACCGCGCGGTGCTGCACACCGCCCTGCGGACCCCGGCCGGCACGTCGCTGGAGGTGGATGGCACCGACGTCATCCCTCAGGTGCACCAGGCCCTGGCAAAGGTCTACGGCTTCGCGGAGCAGGTGCGCAGCGGGGAATGGACCGGGGTGACCGGCGAGCGGATCCGTACGGTGGTCAACATCGGCATCGGCGGTTCTGATCTCGGCCCGGTGATGGCGTACGAGGCGCTGATTCCGTACGTGCCGGAAGGCATCGAAGCGCGGTTCGTCTCCAACATCGACCCCACCGACGTGGCGGAGAAGACCAGGGGCCTGGACCCGGCGACCACCTTGTTCATCGTCGCCTCGAAGACGTTCACCACCTTGGAGACGCTCACCAACGCTCGGCTGGCCCGCGCCTGGCTGCTGGATCAGCTGCGGGCGTCCGGCGCCATCGACGACTCCGAAGACGCCGCCAAGGAGGCGGTGGCCAAGCACTTCGTGGCCGTGTCCACCGCCCTCGACAAGGTCGCTGACTTCGGTATCGACCCCGACAACGCCTTTGGTTTCTGGGACTGGGTGGGTGGCCGCTACTCGGTGGACTCCGCCATCGGTACCTCACTGGTGGTGGCGATCGGCCCGGACAACTTTTCCGACTTCTTGGCCGGATTCCACGCCATCGACGAGCACTTCCGCAACACCGAGCTGAGCCGGAACGTACCGGCACTGATGGGTTTGCTGAACGTCTGGTACGTCAACTTCCACGGCGCAGCGACGCACGCGGTGCTGCCGTACGCGCAGTACCTGCACCGGTTTCCGGCCTATCTGCAGCAGCTCACGATGGAGTCGAACGGCAAGAGCGTGCGCTATGACGGCACCCCGGTCACCACCGACACCGGTGAGATCTTCTGGGGCGAGCCGGGTACGAACGGGCAGCACGCCTTCTATCAGCTGATCCACCAGGGCACCCGGCTGATCCCGGCCGACTTCATCGCCGTAGCCACGCCAGCAAACCCGCTTCGCGACGGCGACGCCGACGTACACGAGCTCTTCCTGGCCAACTTCTTCGCCCAGACGGCGGCGCTGGCGTTCGGGAAAACTGCCGACGAGGTGCGCGCCGAGGGCACCGACGAGGCGATCGTGCCGGCCCGGGTCTTCCCTGGGAACCGGCCGACCACCTCGATCATGGCGCCTGCGCTGAGTCCGTCGGTGCTCGGCCAGCTGATTGCGCTGTACGAGCACATCACCTTCACCCAAGGCGTGGTGTGGGGTATCGACAGCTTCGACCAGTGGGGTGTCGAGCTGGGCAAGCAGCTAGCCCAGCAGGTGACCCCGGCGGTTGCCGGCGACACCGAGGCGCTGAAACAGCAGGACCCCTCGACTCAGTCGTTGATCACCTACTACCGCGAGCACCGCGCCACCTGACCTGCCGCCCGAAGGGCTGGTGGACAGTCAGAACCGCGGTCCCTCCGACCGGAGCTTGTCGACCTCGGTCATCGCGTTGCGGAGATCCGCCAACCAGCTGTCCGCGTGTTCGCCGACCAGCTTGACTGCCCAGGCGAGCGCCTCAGAGCGGGACCGAGCCACGCCGGCGTCAACGAGGGTGTCCAGGACCCGACGCTCCGGCTGGCGTAGCCGCGTCATCACCGGTACGGAGATGTGGGTGAACAGTGCCTGCTGCTGCCCCAGCCGGGCCCCCCAGGAGACCTTCCGGCCGTAGCGCGCCTGCGCCTCGTCCGCGATGTCCATCCGTGTGCCACGGGTTTCGGCCCGGAATCGGCTGATCCGGCCCTCGACTGCCGCGGCGTCCGTGACCTGGTCGTCCGCGAGCGTGCCCATCACGATGATCTCTTCTCGGTCGACGGTCACGGTGACATCGGTGAACCAGTCATCGGGAAGCCGCCCCTCGAACCAGGCCTGGGCGTCGTCGGCGGGCGGGAGGTCGACGTTCTGCCAGCCGCCAGGGCGGCCGAAACCACGCCCGCGCCCACCCCGATGGGGACCGTCGTGGCCTCGCGGGCCCTCTTCTCCGTGGGACCGGTGGTCCCAGGGCCCTTCCCTGCGGAGATGTGCGTGCTTCATCACTTACTCCTCTCAAACGATTACACAATTACACTAACTCTATCTTTGCTTCTGCACAAGTGTCTGCGTGCTCTTAGATGGTGGCCCGATGATGGACTTCCGGGGTAGCCGGGTCGAGGATGGGAGTCCCGCAACGTCCCGTATCCCAAGGGAGTGCCGTCGTGAACGATGTACTCGAGCGCCTGCTGGTAGCCATGAACTCTCATGACCTCGAGGGCGCCGCCGGGCTGTTCCATCCCGACTATCGCAGCGAGCAGCCAGCGCATCCGGAGCGTGCCTTCGTGGGACGTGACCAGCTCCGCGCCAACTGGACCGCCATGTTCGCGGGCATACCCAACTTCAAGGCTGAGCTCCTCAGCTCAGTCGACGACGGCGACACCACCTGGACCGAATGGCTCTGGTCAGGCATCCGAGACGACGGCCTACCTTTTGAAGCCCGTGGCGTAGCCCTGTTCCAGATTGCCGACGGCAAGATCGCCGCCGGCCGGATCTACATCGAGGATGTTGAGCGCGAGACCGGTGGGATAGATGAAGCAGTCCACACCCGCTCAGGCCACCGACCGCGACAGTGAATGAACTGTCGTCGGTGCCCGATCCTGAAGGGCCCACTGAACGGCTGAACCGGGTACTGGCGGCAGCACGTCTGCGGCCGACGCTCCCGCCCGTTCCGGTACCGAGCGACTCCAACGACGCCTGGATAATCCATGATCAACACCACGGCGACCTGGTGCTGCGCGTCGGCTGGCAGGGAGACACCTCGCGGCTGCTGCGGGAGGCAGAGGTGGCGCGGACCCTGCCACCGGCGGTGGGGTATCCCGACGTGATCAACTTCGGCCGGGGGGACGGTGCAGGTGCACTCACCTGGGCGCTGACTCCGGCGGCTGCCGGGCCGATCGTTGGGAGAAGCGTGGCCCGACCTGGACGGCAGATCTCAGGCTCGCGCTTGTGCACAGGTCGCCACGATGATCACTGCATTGCACCACTGGAAGCCGCCAGCCCGCCTGCACCCCGTGCTCCTTCCCACACCGCTGGGTGCACATCCGACGGCGAGCACCGTCGTGGGCCGTACGATACTTCCCTTGCCTGACGGGATTTGCGTGCTGGTGGAGAGCTTGCGCGACTCCGGCGGCCGACTAGACCTGGGACGGGAGGCCGCAAGGCTGCTCGACCGCGATGCAGATCTGGCGCCGCAATGGGACAACCCTTCGACCGGGGTGGTGCACGGCGATCTCCATCTAGGCAACGTCTGGTGGGACGGAACCCACGTCAGCGGAGTTCTGGACCTGGAGTGGGTCAGGGCAGCGCCACCCACGTGGACCTGGCGCGGACCAAGGACAACGCCGACGCCGACGAAGCCGATGGAATCCAACGACATGAGCTGCTCCTGGCCGTGCTGGTCCGGGACTGCCCCGACATGGCTGCGGTGAATCGGTTGCCCGAGCGGATCCGGCTGCTGCAGGTGGCGCACCAGCTCCGCCAGCTCTGGGTTGATGGAGTGCCCTCGGACGAGGCTGCCACGTTGCCGAGTGATCATCCGGTGTCGGCGCTGACATCGCTGCTAGGAGCTGCGTCAGCGTGATCGCCCAGCATCGGCGTCCGCGATGTCAGCAGATCCATCATGGTCTTTACGCAGGCCACCTGGTCTCGGGCCCAACCCTTCAACCAAGCCCGCTTGGCACATCGCACGGTGTCATCGCCCACTCCGCTGGCGTCGATCCCGAGCAGACGCGCCGTGGCTACGGCGCGAGGCAGGTGGTAGCTCTGGCTGACGATGATCATCTTCTGCACTCCGAACACCGTGCGAGCCCGATAGCAGGAGTCGTAGGTGTCGAATCCGGCGTAGTCGCACACCACTCGATCAGCCGGTACGCCAGCCGCGATCAGATAGCGACGCATCGCCGCCGGCTCGTTGTACTCCTTCGCCCCGTGGTCGCCGGAGACCAAGATCAACTCCACGGTGCCGTCCTGGAACAGCAGCCGAGCCAGGTCCAGCCGGGCCGCCAGAAACGACGACGGGGTGCCGTCGGGATAGACCTGGGCCCCGAGCGCAAGGGCGACCGGAGCAGCGGCCACAGTGGCGGGGGAGAACAGGTGACCGGCCGCCTTGACCCGTACGACGGCGGTGGCGAGAGCGACAACGGCGGCAGACGACACTGCAGCACCCAGTGTGGCGCGGGCACTGCCGCGCAGGGCAGTCGATAAGACAGTCGACGGGCGCGGCACCGGGCTAGCGTAGACGGCGGCAGGGCGGGCTCGTTGCGGAGCCTCCCTGGTGTGCTCGAATGGGTGCATGCCTGAGGGAGACACCGTCTGGCGGGCGTGCCAACGCCTGCACTCAGTCCTGGCCGGGCGCCGCCTGACCAGGGGCGAGCTGCGGGTACCACGGTTCGCGACCACCAACCTCACCGGCACGGAGGTGGCGGAGGTGGTCTCCCGAGGCAAGCACCAGCTGTTCCGGCTGAGCAGCTCCTACACGCTGCACGTCCACTTCAGGATGGACGGTACCTGGCGGATCTTCGGCAAGCGAGCCAAGTGGAGCGGTGGTGAGGAGTTCCAGATCCGCGCCATCCTCGGCACCGACGAGCATGACGTCGTCGGATACCGGCTGCCCGTCGTGGAGCTGGTGGAGACGTCGGCGGAGGACACGGTGGTGGGCCACCTGGGTCCCGACCTGCTGGGCCCCGGCTGGGACATCGAGGAGGCGCTCCGCCGGCTGAGGAAGCACCCAGAATGCACCATCGGGGAGGCGCTGCTGGATCAGCGCAACCTGGCCGGGATAGGCACCTTCTATCGCGCCGAAGTGCTGTTCCTCCAGGGCGTCCACCCCCGGACCGCGGTCGGGAACGTCCCCAGGCTGGAGCGCCTAGTCATGCGGGCCCAGCAGCTGCTGTACGCCAATCGCTGGCGGCCGGAGCAGACCACCACCGGTGATCTGCGGTCCACCAAGCGGGCATGGGTCTTCGAGCGCAGCAGGCAGCCGTGCCGTCGATGTGGGACCCAAATCCAGACAGAGGACTTCGGGCCGACAGGTCAGGAGCGGCGTAGCTTCTGGTGTCCGCGCTGTCAGCCGCGACTCTGAGCAGCGGCGTCGGCTCCAAGTGCTGTGGCGACCACCACGGCAGCCGCGGCGGACCACGCCTGAGGTCGGCACGCCGCGGGATAGGGGACGGGCCTCCCTTCGCCGGACCACAGTTCAGGGAGACGCTGCTCGAAGGCCACTGATGCGCGTAGGAGCCCCTGCACCAGACCGCGGGCCTGTTCGGTCAGACCGGAGCGGGTCAGACCGGCGATCACGATCGCGGTGTCGTGCGGCCAGACCGAGCCGCAGTGATAGCTCAGCGGGGAGTAGCCGCCGTCGGCGGACGACATCGTGCGCAGGCCGAGCCCTGAGTCCATGTCCGGCTCTGCCAGGCGCCGCGCCACCCGCAGCTCCTCATCGGCGTCGAGGATCCCCGTACCGATCAGGTGCCCGATGTTGCTGGTAACGGAGTCGACCTTCCGCTTCTGTCCGTCCAACGCCAGCGCCGGATAGCTGTCCAGACCGCTTCCGCACCAGAACGCGTCCCGAAACCTTCGGGCCAGGTCGCCGGCCCAGGCCCGGTACCGGTCGCCCCCTGCCACCCCGTACGCGTCCAGGAGCGCAGCACCGGAGATCGCCGCTTCGTAGGCATACCCCTGCACCTCACATAGGGCTACCGGCCCGTCGGCGATGGCGCCGTCAGAAAACCGGATCGAGTCGCCGGAGTCCTTCCACCCCTGGTTGGTGAGCCCGTGCCCGCTGTCGTCGACGTACTCGCAGAAGCCGTCGCCGTCCGGGTCGCCGTAGTCGATCACCCAGTCCAGGGCGGCCTGAGCGGTCGGTACCAGCTCACGGACGACCTCCGGGTTGAGACCTGCCCGCCAGGCGTCGTGCAGCAGGCACACCCACAGCGGGCTCGCGTCGATCGTGCCGTAGTACAGCGGAGGCAGCGAGGTGTCGTTGAAGGAGAACTCACCCCGCCGCAGCTCGTGCATGATCTTGCCGGGCGCCTCGGCGGTGTCTGGATCGATGCGGGTACCGGCCAGTCGGGCCAGCGTACGCAGCGTGCCTGCGGCGTGCTCCAGGTCAACCGGCAGGAGCATCCGCGCAGCCCACAGACTGTCCCGGCCGAAAAGCGTGAGATACCACGGCGCTCCAGCAGCGAAGAAGGTGTCGGTCGGCATGCTGGGGGTTGCCATCCGGAGGCTGTTCAGGTCCGACAGCGACCGTTCCAGCCAGGGCTGCAGCCGGTGCTCGACCACACCGAACCGGCGGGCGTCAGCGACGACCCGGTCAGCTAGCTCACTGGCTCGCAGCGGTGCCGTGGTAGCCGCAACCACGGCACCACCGGAGTCGGTGATCTGGAGCGTCCAGCCCACCGTGACCTCCCCGCGAGATGGCACCACAACCGGCCACTCCAGCAGCAGTGCCCGATGGTCGGCGGTGAAGCTCGTTGCTGCGTCAAGTGCATGCAGCGTCAGCGACACAGGTCCTGACGCCCATACCCGAGCGCCGTCGACCACGGCCGGATCCAGGGTGACCGGCTGGGAAGGCAGTCCGACCTTGATCTGCTCGATGGAGCTGAAGTCACTCCCGAGCTCGACCCCGACCGTGGCATGAACGTCACCCGGCAGCAGTGAGGCGATGGTGATGGTTTCGCTCACCAGCCCTGGCGACACCTCACGCCGACGATCCAGCCGCACCGCTGGGTCCGGGACCTGCGCCACGTCGGCGCCGAGATGGCGCAGCAGGCCGCTGAACACGGCACTGGTCGACCCTGCTTCGGTGGCGATGTGCTCGACAGCGCGTCCGTCCACGGTGACCCGTACCTGCGACAGCACCCGGATGTCAGCATGCAGCACCCCCTGCGCGCACGGTCCATGCTCGGCCGGCACGATATCGCCGGTCCGGTCCGAAAGCACCTGGGTGGGAGCCGCGAAGGTGGTGACCAGGTCATGCAGGAACGGCTGCAGGTGCAGCGGCATGCGTACCTCCTACGGTGTGAGAAGCCCTCAGTTGAACTCCTCCGGGTGGCTCCCGGTGCGGTTGCCGCGGTCAAGGGCGTCGATCGAGGCGATGTCATCACCGGTCAGCTCGAAGTCGAAGACGTCGAAGTTCTCCTTGATCCGGGACGGCGTGACCGACTTCGGGAAGACAATGTAGCCCTTCTGCAGGTGCCAGCGGATGATCACCTGCGCCGGGGTGCGCTGGTAGGACTTGGCCAGGCCGACGATGGTGTCGTTGTTCAGATCCTCCGACAGGCCCAGCGGGCTGTATGCCTCTGTCTTGATGCCCAGCTCGTCGTTCACCTTCACCAGATCGGTCTGGGTCAAGGTGGGGTGCAGCTCGATCTGGTTCACGGCCGGCACCACCGAACCCTCCGCTACCATCCGACGGAGGTGGCCCTCCAAAAAGTTGGAGACACCGATGCTTCTGGCCCAACCTTTGCTCTGGATCTCCTCGAGTGCCAGCCAAGCCTCGACGTAGTTGTCCTTGGCCGGTGTTGGCCAGTGGATGAGGTAGAGGTCGACGTAGTCCAGCCCCAGCTTCGCCAGGCTCTCCTGCACGGCAGCGATAGCAGCGTCATGGCTGTGGTGGGAGTTCCACAGCTTGGTGGTGACGTACAGCTCCTCGCGGGGGATGCCGGAGTCGGCAATTGCCTTGCCGACGCCTTCCTCGTTGCCGTAGATGGCTGCGGTGTCGATGTGGCGGTAGCCGACCTCGAGGGCCGTGCCCACCGCGGGAATGATGTCTTCGGTCGATACCTGCCACACGCCGAAGCCGAGCTGGGGGATCAGTGATCCATCGTTCAATGTGACCGTTGGCACCTGGGTCATGGGAACTCCTTACGAATCGGGTTTGATCTGCGGTGTCCAGTTACCCAGGAGCCGGCGCATAAACGCGAACGGTCGTCCGGCGGTGTCGATCGCTGACAGGTGAAATACTTCTCTCTTGTGTCCTCACTTTCCTCCCTGCTGAGCTCCAGAATCGAAGCCGTCGCCGGCGTC
This sequence comes from uncultured Propionibacteriaceae bacterium, assembly GCA_902805915.1. GTDB lineage: Bacteria > Actinomycetota > Actinomycetes > Propionibacteriales > Propionibacteriaceae > Microlunatus. The sequence continues at coordinate 35,636 of CADCUO010000082.1, forward strand.
GACCCGGAGCTGCGGCCCGCCACCAAGCCCCAGTTCGGTCACTTCCAGTCCAACGTCGCGTTGCGTCTGGCCAAGACCGAGGGGAAGCCGCCGCGCGAGGTTGCTGCGCGGATAGTGGCCGAGCTGGACGTGAGCGACCTGTGCGAGCCGCTGGACGTCGCTGGGCCCGGATTTCTCAACTTCCGGCTCAAGTCGGAGGTGCTGGCGCGCTCGGTTACCGAGCAGCTGGCAGATCCGTCGGCCGGGGTGGCGCCCGCGGCGAATCGGCAGGTGGTGGTGATCGACTACTCAGCACCCAACGTCGCCAAGCAGATGCACGTCGGTCACCTCCGCTCCACCATCATCGGAGACTGCTTGAACCGGGTGCTGAGGGCAGTCGGTCATCAGGTCATCGCGCAGAACCACATCGGCGACTGGGGTACCCAGTTCGGCATGCTGGTGGAGCAGATCCTCGAGGACTTCACCGATGTGTCCGGCCTCTCGCTGGCCGACGCGGAAGCCTTGTATCTCAAGGCGAACGCGCACTTCAAGGTCGACCCCGACTTCGCAGCCCGTGCTCGGAACCGGGTCGTGGCGCTGCAGGCCGGCGATGCGGAGACCAGGAAGATCTGGCAGCAGCTGATCGAGATCTCGCTCGCCGGTTTCAACGAGGCCTATGAGCGGCTCGGGGTTCTCCTCACCGATGCCGATCTCGCCGGTGAGTCCACCTACAACGACGACCTGCCCCAGGTCGTCGCCGAGCTGGAGGCTAGCGGGGTGGCAGTCATCGACGACGGCGCGTTGTGCGTATTCGTTGAGGGCTTCAACTCCCCGATGATCGTCCGCAAGTCCGATGGTGGCTTCGGCTACTCCGCCACCGATCTGGCCGCGATCCGGCGGCGCGTCCGGGAGTTCGGTGCGGACCGGCTGATCTACGTCGTCGGTGCACCTCAGCTGTTCCACTTCGACCAGGTGTTCGCGGTCGCCCGGAAGGCCGGGTTCCTGCCCGAGAACGTCGCCGCCGAGCACATCGCGTTCGGGCAGGTGCTCGGACCCGATGGAAAGAAGTTCTCCACCCGGGAGGGAACAGCCGTCAACCTGAACAGCCTGCTGGACGCGGCTGAGGAGAAGGCGGCGCCGCCCATCGCCCTGGCTGCGATCAAGTACGCCGACCTGTCGAACGGTCTCAACAAGGACTATGTCTTCGACGTCGACCGGATGGTGGCAACGGTCGGCAACACCGGTCCGTACCTGCAGTACGCGCACGCCCGGCTGACCCAGGTACTCCGGAAGGCCGAGGCCGACGGGCTCAGTCTGGAGACGACTGTCACTGTGCTGACAGAGCCGGCCGAGGAGACGCTGGCGCTGCTGCTGTCGAAGTTCGGCGGGGTCGTGGCCGAGGTGGCCGAGGGCCTGCAGCCGCACAAGCTCTGCTCCTACCTCTACGACCTGTCTGGGGCGCTGTCGGTGTTCTACGAGCAGTGCCCGGTATTGAAGTCCGAGGGAGAGGTACGCAGCTCGCGGCTGGCGTTGTGCCTGGCTACCAAGCGGGTGCTGGCCTCAGGCCTGGACATGCTCGGCATCGAGGCCCTCGAGCGGATGTAGCTCGAGCGATCTGGTCTGATCCGATGTGGCGCGCTGAAGTCGGCGCCTGCTCAGGGCTTTGATCCGACCAGCAGGTCCTGATGCTGGAAGCGATCCACCGCCAGCCATGCTGCGCCGACGATGCCGGCGGAGTTCAGCAGCTTGGCTGGGACGATCTCCGCCTTCAGTTTGAGCAGGGGAAGGAACTTCTCGGCGTCCTTGCTGACCCCGCCGCCCACAACGATCAGGTCAGGTGAGAAAAGCTTCTCGATCACGTCGTAGTAGCGCTGGAGCCGCTTGGCGTACTTCTCGTAGGACAGACCCAGTTTGTCCTTGACGCTGGACGCGGCCTGGGTCTCGGCGTCGTGGCCGTCGATCTCGAGGTGGCCGAGCTCGGAGTTGGGGACCAGCACCCCGCGGTAGATGATCGCGCTGCCGATCCCGGTGCCCAAGGTGGTCAGCAGCACTAGACCGGGGTGGTCCTTGGCCGCGCCGTAGTGAGCCTCGGCCGCACCCGCGGCGTCGGCGTCGTTCACCAGGTAGATGTCGCGACCGAGCGCCTCCTCGAAGATCTTCTCCGCCGGGGCGTCGATCCAGGACTTGTCGATGTTGGCGGCGGACCGGGTCACCCCGTGGGTCACCACGGCGGGAATCGTCACGCCGATAGGGCCTTCACCGATCTGGTCAGCGAAGTTTGCGACGATCTCGGCGACCACCTTCGCCACGTTCTCCGGTGTGGACTTCTTCGGCGTCTCGATCCGCAGCCGCTTGGAAGCAAGCTCTCCGGTGTCCAGTTTGACGGGGGCACCCTTGATGCCGCTACCGCCGATGTCGATGCCAAGCACAGGTCGATCGCTCATGGGCCCGAGCCTATCCAGAAGCCGGTCGGGTCGGGATGCCGGCTCGAAAAGACGGTCCCAGGCTGCACCGGTTGGGGCCGGCGGTCAGACTGGGCGCGTGCCAGCCCCAAGAGTTGCCGAAGCCAGCCGTCTCATTCCCGCTCCCGCGTCAGCGATTTTCGACCTGTTGGCCCGACCGGCTCAGCATGCGTTGATTGACGGCTCCGGGACTGTGCGGGACATCCAGCCTGGCACTCCGGAGCGGTTGTCCGCCGGCGCCCGGTTCGGGATGCAGATGCGCTGGGGGCTGCCGTACAAGATCCTGAACGAGGTGGTGGAGTTCGAGCCGGACCGTCGGATTGCCTGGCGACACTTCGGCGGACACGTGTGGCGCTACATCCTGGAACCGGTGGACGAGCACCGGACTCGGGTGACGGAGCAGTTCGACCATCGCGGATCGAGGTCGCCGCTGTTCTTGTCACTGATCAGAGCCCAGCGGCGCAACCAAACCTCGATGGAGCGGACGCTGCTGCGGCTGGAGCGGTGGGCGGCGGGCCGTCCTTCGAGCTGACTCCATTTATCGGACGCTCATCGGGTCCAGTCGGCAGTAGCCGCGACACGCGGCGATGTAGCTGATCGGCTACGACGAGGGGCCGATAACTGGACTGGGTCGCAGCTGCTCCAGGCACCAGGCATACAGCCGCTGGTCGAACCGGTGCGCTGAAGAGAAGTAAAATCCGTAGAACCGCCGATACACCGCGATCCAGGGCCGAATGTCCTCACCTAGCTGGGCTACCGCCTGCTCGGTCAGCCAGGCGGCGTCCTCAGCCGCGGCGGGATAGGACTCCAGCTCCAGGAAGCAGATGGCTCCGGTCACGTCCAGCAGCGGGTCGGCCGCCAAGGTGTGCGGACTGAAGTCGACCACTCCGGTGACCACCGGTGTTTCGTCCGGACCGCGGCTGACGAAGGCATTCGCCGGGCAGAAGTCCCCGTGCACCACGTACGGCAGGCTAACCCGCCCTGCGATGTCGGTGTGCCACTGCGCCCACACCTGCGCCACCTCGGGCAGGTCGGCCGTCAGCCGGGCCTGGCTGGCGCCGATCACCCGGTGCAGCTGAGCACTCAGCACAGCGGCTAGGGACGGGAAGTGCTCCGGGGCGCCGTCGCCGACCAACCGGGCGAAGCCGGCGACCGGCGAGGGCAGCCGGTAGATCGAGGAGGCAACCCGGAGATAGCTGAGCAGGGCGACCCTGCGCTCCGACTCAGGTGCCTCAGCGAGCCAGCCGGAGAAGTTCCGGCCGGACATCCGCCGATCCACATTGTAGAAGCGCCCGGCGCACTCACCTGCATCCACGATCCGGGGTACCTCGAACCCCGGGTCGGTTGCGGCCCAGTAGTCATACAGCGCGCGCAGCTGGGCGGCGACCTGAACGGGACCCTCGTGGTCCTCGCGGTACAGCCGCAGCACATGATCAACGTCGAGGGCGAACACCCGGGACTCGCTGCCAGCGCCGAGGAACGCGTCGTCGGCGATGCCCAAGTGTGCCAGCACGGCGGCCTCACTTCGCTCCGGTGAGTCCCCGCTCCGCTCGGGCAACGTTTGGCCGAGCTGGGCTGCGGGGCGGGGGGAGCGGCGGGCGGCCAGCCGGTTCCGGTCCAGCTTCCGGGCAGCCCTTGCCCGGTCGAGCTGGCTCATCGCCAGCGCTCGGGCGTCCGCCTCGTCCAGCTCGCGAGCGACCGCGTTGACCGGTCCTCTGGGGGTGTCGATGTGAACGTCGGCGAGTCGTAGCCGGCATTGCAGGGGGCCTTGCTGGATCCGCACCGACTGTGTCTTCGCGTGCGGTACGACGTTGCGTACCCGGGACAGCAGACCGTGTTCGGTGATCAGCACCGCGTCGTCCCAGCCGTAGCGGAGGGTGTGCGCGGTGAACCAGTGGAGCCAGCGAGCACGCGGTGGTGATCGATGCAGCTCGATGGCGTCGAGGTCGATGTCAGGCAGAACCTCGTCCAGGGCACGCTGGACCTCGACCGAGGTGGCGACCGGCAACAGCACGCTGGTGGCGTCGGACTCGTTGTTCTCACCCGCGGATGCGCCGTACCCAAGGATGTCCACGTCCACCCGGTACCAGTCGAATGGGCGCCACAGCAGCGGTTGGGACACCTTGATGCCCTGGATGCGGTCCACCGGCACGGACTGGCTGGTCAGGTTGGTGAGTCCGCGGGTGACCCTGAGCCCTCGTGGTGACTCAGCCAGCGTGAAGTGGAACATCGCCACCACCCGACGGCCGATCATCGAGACGCTGCCGATGAGCAACGGGATCAGGCCGGGCAGGGCGTACGTGACAACCCCGTTCAGTGCCGCCACCCCCAGCGCCACCACAGTGATGGTCACCGTGACCAGCCACTCGCTGGAGAGCAGGAAGCCGCCCACCAACCGCTGCGGTGTGATCGTGACGATCGGGCGGTCAGAGGCGGTCAGATCGGTCAGCGGACTGGCGGCCGGCCCCAGGGTCGCCTGCGCCCGGCTGGCCCGTTCTCCCGACGCCCGCGCCAGGAGATAGTCGCGCAGTTGGGTGGCGTTGCTGCGGGAGAGGTAGCGCAGCTTGATGGTGCTGTCCCCGGCTCCCACCTCCAGCCGCAGCTCGGCCAGCCCGAACATGCGGGCGGCGAACGGCTGGATGACATCGATCGACTGCAGCCGTTCGAACGCCACCCGCTTGGAGTTCTTGAACAGGGCGCCGGTCTCGATCCGTAGCTCTTCGTCGTCGATGACGAAGCGGGTGAAGTACCAGGACATGAACCCGATCAGACCGGCACCGAGCACGACCAGCGACAGCACCGGAAGCACCCAGGCCAGGTCCGATACGGAGAGGTCGCGGTCGTTGGACCCGTTGGGGAGCAGGTCGCGTCCGAAGCCCACGATGATCGCGACCAGAACGAGCCATCCCCGGATGAAGGGGGTGAGCGGATGGGGTCGCTCGGTCTGCTTCACGGTGGGTGCACCCGACACCGGCGGCGCCACCCCCGTAGCTTGCGTACCGGGAGGTGGGCTGTGGTCCTGCTGAGTCATAGCCCGGACGCTTGCGATTCGCCCAGTTCCGTCAGCCGGTCACGCAGCCGGGCTGCCTCCTCGGGCGTGAGCCCTGGGATGGTGGCGTCCGTGCTGGCGCTCGCTGTGTGCAGGCTCACCGAGGCTAGGCCGAAAGCCCGTTCCAGCGGCCCAGACTCCACCTCCACCAGCTGCATTCGGCCGTACGGCACCGCGACGAGGGTGCGGAAGAGGACCCCGTGGGTGATGTAGAGGTCGTCCTCTCGCTCCGCGTAGCCCCAGGAACGCCAGTTGCGCTCCACCAGGAGCAGCCGGAGCACCACGATCACGGCGGCGCAGCCCCAGATGATCGCGGAGATCCACCACTGGCCGGTCAGCACTCCCACCAGGATGGCGGGGATGCTGAAGAGGATGGGGGCTACGAGGACGGTGGTGAGCCGACGCAGCGACCGGTACTTGGGGGACAGGCGCTTCCACTCGTACGCGGGTGGAGCGAAGAGTTCTTCCATGACGAATCTCAGGTTAGAGCCCGCATCCAACCTGGACTGCGTCTGGGCCCACGGACCTTGACCTCGCCGAGGATGTTGGTGCCCGTGATCACGACGGTGGGTCGATCCGGCTGCGGGTCTCCGATCCCCCGAATCGAGGTGCTGCCGAGCACATTGGTGGTCTCGTCTCGGATGGTGACGCCGAGCGGCACCCGGAGCAGCAGAGTGCCGCAGAACTGCGTGGTGTTGACCTCGACCACCGGGGCGTCGAACGTGGCCTCCGTCAGATCGAGGTTGACGGTGCCGAGCAGGTTGTTCGCGACGCTTCGGGCCCGTACCCGCCAGTTGCCGTTGCGCTTCACTGTGGACAGCACTGCCGACATCCGGTCCGGTTCCCCGAGCGGACCGGCGCTCGGCACCAACGGTGAGGAGCCTGAGGAGCTGTGCTGGACCGAAGTCGGGATGGGTACCAGGTCGGCGGTCAGCGGGAGCAGGTCGGCGAAGGTCTTGGCGGCCAGCGCTGCCTCCAGACGCTCGGTGTGCTCCTCCCGGGTGATCCGGCCCTCGACGTAGGCCAGCTGGAGGACGGCGGCGACCTGGTCACGGTCCGCGTCCGAGGCGCGGATGTCGGGAGTACTCATCGGTCCTGCTGCATTGCTGACCCTGGGCCACGAACGGACACGCCACCGAACAGGGAAAGCCCCTTGATCACCAGTGTCGGGGCGCCGGGCTGCGGCCGGCCCAGGTCGCGGATATCCGTGCCGCCGAAGACGCCGGCCGTCTGGTCGCGCACCTCCATCCCTTCCGGGAGCTTGACCTGCATGCCGCCGAAGCACCAGAAGCCTGCGATCTCCACTACGGGGTTCTCGAAGAACGCGTCGCGCAGGTCGAGATCCACGCCGCCGAAGAGAGCGAGGGACTTGATCTGCCGGCGAACGCGCCACTGACCCGACCGTCGGATGCCGCCAAAAACGGCGATGATTCGGTCCGGCTGGCTCTGTGGGTTGGAGTCGTCGACGGCGACTGTGCTGGCGGGGGCCGGCGGGCGGGTGAGGTCGCGCACCGACGGGCCGGGGGAGACGTCCACCAGATCGCGGGTAATCGGGATCAGGTCGTCGAACGTCTTGGCGGCAAGCACCTGATGCAGCCGCTCGTCATGCTCCTCACGGGACAGCCGCCCCTCGGCGTACGCGGTGCTGAGAACGGTGGCGACCTGGTCGCGATCAGCGTCAGCGGCCCTCAGGTAGCCCCTAGCCACGGGGCTGGCGGGAGGTAGTTCGGGTGTGCTCGGATTCACCGGACCACGGTAACGCCGCCGTCGACCGTCCACGAGGAACATCTGGCCTGAACCAGGTGAGCACCGGGTGGCGTCGGGGGCAACCCTGAGCCGGTCCCCCGCGTACGGCGGCCATCACGGGGCAGTACAGTCCAACACTCAGACAGCTCGGTTGGTGCGACCCGATGTGGCCACGTGACGGATGCGAACCCCGATGATGGTAGTCCCGGAGAATGAGGAGGCAGCTGTGCAGTTTCGGGTGACGGTGGGGCTGGGCCAGGACAGCGTGGACGCGGCGGTGCTCGAGAACCGTGCGGCCGTACTCCAGCAGCGTGTGGGTGGCCAGGGTGAAGGTGCCGGATCGGTCGTAGTCGTGGATCTGGTCAAGGCCGCCGTACAGCTGGTCGTTGTGGTGCAGGCAGAGGATGCGCTGGCCGCCGCACAACGGGCGCTGCAGGATGCCGGTCGCGGGCTTGAGGAAGCCGAGCTGAGCGCCCCCGGGAGCATCGTCACCGTGGAGGCGGAAGCCATTCCGGCGCCCGCGCAGGACCACCCGCTGCGCCCACACCCGGCCCAAGGTGGCGCCGGCCAGGGTTGAGCCTGATCTAGTGGGCATGCAGGGCAGCGAACGCTCCCGGCGTCATCGACGTCACTTTCGAGAAGTCGCGGATGAAGTGCGGCTGGTCGGCATATCCCAGCACCGCTGCCACCTCCCCCAGCGTCGTGGAATGACCTCGGAGCCTTTCGGCCGCCTCCTGCAATCTGCGACGCTGGATGAGCCACTTCGGCGTCAGCCCGAGCCGGCGGTGCACGAGCCGCTGCAGCGCGCGCTCGGACAGATCGAACTCGGCACAGACCTGCGCCACCCGAGTGACGTCGCTGTTCGTCTCGACGAAGGCCACCAGTTCGTTGACGAGCTTCCCCTCGGGATCGACCGGGAGAAACGGTCGGACTGCGTCGTTGTAAGCCGCCATGGCGCGTCGGTGCCCGTCAGGCGAGTCGGGGTCGGCGGCCATCGCGTCCCGGACCCGGTTGACGAGCAGTTCGCCGCTGGCGCCGAGGACATCAAACAGGTTGACGTATCTGTCGGTGAATGCGGCGACAGGTGCTTTTGCGATCAGGAAGCCAGCGGCCGGCGCACACATCACCCCGACGGCCCAGCCGTCACCGCTGAGGGTGGTCGTAGACAGACCCGATGTGACGCCGTAGAAGCGCGCGTACTCCTCGGAGACCACGAGCAGACATATGGGGTACTGCAGCACCTTCTGTGGCGCCTCCAGGCCGGGCGGTACCGACCAGGTCGGAATCCAGAACCGCTGCAGCAGGCCATCGAACTCAGGGCTTGCCTGGTAGCGATACATGACATGCGACGCGTCTCGCGGGTCCTTCAGATGCGCGCGTTCGATCTTGTCCAACGGGGTCGGGGGAGCATCGGTCGGGTCGCTGTCGGGTTTCATCAATACCTCAGGTGTCGCACGACCTAGGTTCTTACCATGAACAGCACAATGACACAGTACGAAGTAGCCCACCGGCCGCTGGCCGCCATCATCGACGCGGTACCTGCAGAGCGCTGGACGAACCCGTCACCGTGTGAGGACTGGTCGGCCCGCGACGTTGTTCGGCACCTGATGGAGACCCAACGGGACTTCTTCAGCGGCCGGGACATCGATATGGGTGCGGCGCCAGACGTCGACGCTGACCCGGCTACGGCATGGCGGGAGCACGCCAAGCGTGTCATCGAGGTGATCTCCGATGACGCTGTTCCGGGGACCGCGTACGACGGCTACTTCGGTCCGACCACCATCGGCGCAACGTTCGAGCAGTTCTACATCTGGGACATGGTGGTGCACCGCTGGGACATCGCCCAGGCAGTCGGTGCGGACCCAGGTCTGTCTGAAGCCGAGCTCGACCGGATCGAGGGTGGTGCGGACAGCTTCGGCGAAGCGCTCTACATGGACGGGATCTGCCGGCCAGGTGTCGAGCCACCCGCGGACGTGGACCGACAGGTACGTGTCCTTGCCCGGCTAGGAAGAAGGCCCTGACAAGCCTTAGAAGCCGTCAGGGTGCTCGACGTGGTGGGGAACCATGTCGAAGCTGAGCATGGCAACGTCTCCAGGCAGCAGCAAGCTGTTGACGACGGTTTCGGCCACGATGGTGGGATTCAGCATCCAGGGAGAGCGGTGCTGATGAAGACCGGTGTGCATCCCTCCGGGGTTGCTCACCAGCGTTGTGATGTCGTACTCGCGCAGCTCCAGGAACAGGCCTCGGGCGAGGGCGTTGAGATAGGACTTGGCGGCGGCATACATGGCGAGCCCCGCAGTTCCGGTGCGATGCATCGAGCCGGTGAAGACGATCCGCCCGGCTCGTCGGGCACCCATCCGTTCCGCGA
>CADCUO010000083.1 GCA_902805915.1 uncultured Propionibacteriaceae bacterium
AGATCGTCGGCGCGTGTCCAGCGGCCCTCCGTCATCGCGGTGTGCACCTGGGCCTCGGTGCCCAGGAAAGCGAGGTTGACGGGATCGCCGAGAAGGCCGTCGCTGGTCCGGGTGCGGCCGATGAAGTAGCCGGGCACGTACAACCGAGTGAGGATGCGGTGGAGTCGAGGAAGCATCAGGTAGGTGACCACAACCCAGAAGCCGACGAGCAGCAGCAGCGGCCAGCCAGGACGTGCGCCAGCTCGCAGCAGGAGATAGGCCAGCCACGAGGTCGACACCCCGGCGAAGGCGAAGAGAGCGGCGTCCGCCAGGTCGAACAGGCGCCGGTGAGACTCGCGTGGAAGGGCCTCCAGCTGCGAGGTGGTGTCCGTCGCGTTGCGCGGCGGCTCAACTGGCAAACGTGATGCCGGTCCCGCCGGGTCGTTCTCCTGCGATTCTGTCAAGATCTCTCGGTTCACTGGTTGGCCGAGGAGCGGCGCCTGGGCATCGTCAGTGACATTGAGGCTATGCGGAGATCCCGAGCTGCTTGCGGTTCGCTCGGGCTCGGAGATCCTCGCGGATAGAGCTGACTACCAGCACGAGTGCGAGCACCCATAGCAGTCCTGGCGCGATCGCGAACCAGGAGGACGGGTCGAAGCCGGTGGCAGCGGGGCCGGTGGTATCGCCGCTGGCCAGGTACAGAGCGGCGTCGTTTAAGCCGTGCAGCACGATGGCCACCCACAGCCGGCCGGTGGCTCGGAGGATGCCGTAGAGGATCGCCCCGTCGAGGGCGAGCACCGTCACCTGAAAGGCCATGGCACCCACAGGTACGCCATTCAAGAAGCTGCCGAAGCTGTGCGCCAGCGCGAACAGCACCGAGGTCACCACCAACGTCACGAACTCGCCATGGTGCTCTCGAACACTGACCCGCAGGATGCCACGGAAGTACAGCTCCTCGCCGAGCCCGACCAGTGCCGTACCGGCCAGCACCACCACGACCAGGGTGACGCTGCGCGCGCTCCACGGCACCTGAGCGAAGATCGTGACGATCTCGATGAGCAACAGGACCGGGATGGCCAGCAGCCACCGCCGGCGCGGTTGGGTCTCCAGCGCTCCCGGAACTCGCCACGCCTGACGTCTCCAACCCGCCCACCGGACGAACAGCAAGCCGGCCACGATCAGCAACGGCAGAACCGTGAAGTGCCGTAGGGCGAACTCGAACGCTTCCGAGTCCGTCGGTACAGATCCGGCGAGCAGGTTCGCCACCCCAGCGCCCAGTACGACGTAGAGCACCACCGCAACCAGACCCACCCACACTCTGGGTTCGACCCGCAGGGAACGGTCCGAAGGGTTCTCGGTGGCGCGGCCGGTGGACTGGGTCACTCACTGCTCCTTCGAGGAGCTGCTGCGACTGGGGCCCTTACCGGTCAAGCGGTCCTGAATTCTCCGGTTGTCGTCGTCGGGGTGCACTACGACCGGACCAGCTACCTGGCTTGGCGTTCGCTGGACGTGGCCGCGGATGAAGATGAGGGCGGCGAAGCCGATGGCCATGATCACGAAGTTGGCCGGCGCGGCCAGGTCGAGGAACAGGTTGCTGGTGGGGGAGTGTGCTTCGTCGATGCCGCCGGTGCTCAACATCAACGTGGGGTCGAACATCCCGTGGATGAGCATCGGCCAGATCAGGTTGCCGGTCAGACGGAGGACCAGGTACATGCAGATGCCGAACGCGAAGGTGTACACCACGGTGAAGGCCACGGTGACGATCGGCTGCCCGGAGAAGATGTTCCCGGCGTGCAGGGCCGCGAAGATGAGCGAGGAGTACAGCGCCACCGTCCATTCCGACTTACCGGCGTCGCGCAGAATCTTGACGGCCATACCGCGAGTCAGGATCTCCTCGGCGAACCCGATGAACAGACCGGTGAGGAACGTCACCGCGACCACTGACGCCCCGTAGGCGGCATAGTCGATGCCGATCAGCCGCAGCACGATCGCGCCGACGACGACCAGCGGCGCGATCCACATCCACCACGAGCCGCGGATGGGCTGCCGGGAGAACAGCGGCCTGAACCAGCCGACGGAGAGCACGAACGCGACCAGGAGGGCCGAACCGATGATCAGCGGCAAGGTGAGCCCGACGAAGACACTCGCCGTGCTACTGAACACGTTCTCGGCGTCGACCTGGTCGCCGAGTAGCAGCCCGACCAGCTGGCTCGCTACCAGGTAGAGGGCGTAGTAGAGCGCGGCCAGCAGCACCGCCCGCCCCAGACCGCCCCGGTTCCAGAACCGCCGCCAACCACCCTCGACCTGCTGATCATCCATTCCGAGTCTCCTCACCTCAAGGGTTGTGTATGGCCGGGTTGAGCAGGTTTTAGCCTGAGTCGGTCGTGGCGCTCCTCCTAGGAGCACCGGCGCCGGAGCGGATGCGAGCCAGCTCCTGGCGGGCAAAACGGACTCGAGAGGTGTCTTCGCCGTTGGCGGCGGCCAGCTCGTTGGCCAGGTCGTGGGCGGCGAGGAGGATGTCGCGGCGTCGGTGCCGGTCCTTCCTGCTCTGGTGGTACGCCTTGCGGGCCTTGCGGTCGCCGGCCAGAGTGGCCGCTTCTTCCTCGGTCACGGTCCCGGCGGCCACCTCAGGGGCGATCACCGCCCGCATATAGGCCCGCTCGGCAGGCACCGTCATTTTGAACACCCGGATCACAATGACAATCTTCACGGCGATCACCACAGCCCACGCCACAACAATCAGCCGGATCCCAGGGCCGAGGATGCCGCCGAGGCTGTCCCAGATGCCGTGCAGGACCATCGCGGTCAGCATCAGCCCTAGACCGGCGCCCACGCGGCGGCGTTGTCCCGGTCGGCCGAGCAAATAGACCAGACCGGCGCAGAAGATGGCGCTGTAGAGGATGTGTGCGCCGATACCGAGGATCGTGCGGAGTTGGACGACCTGGATCTCGTATCCGGCCGGGTCGGCGCCGAAGCCGGCCCCGGCGGCACCGACGGCGTAGTTGATGTCCTCCAGGATCTGGAAGCCCAGACCAATGAAGGCCCCGAGGATGAACCCGTCGTAGGCAGTGGCGACCGCTCGGCTGGCAAGCGCAATCAGCAGCAGCAGACCGATCCCTTTGGCCACCTCCTCGTTGAACGGCGCCGTCAGCCCGGCGCCCCAGTCGCCGGCCCAGGAGACCCCGAAGGCCTTGGCCCACAGCGACAGGATCGGAGTGTTGGCGAATGACGCCATCAATGTGGCGCCGAACCCGCCCCACAGGAACGCCAGCGCCGGCAGGATGCGGGGAAGACGGGCGTAGCGGTCGATTCGCTGGGTGAACCACCAGAACAACGCGCCATAGAGCACGAACGCCACGATGGCCAGCTGCAATGGGGTCCCGTACTCCACCGACGCGTCGGCGAAGGGTGGCAACATCACGAACGCGCCAGCCACGACCAAGGTCAGAAAGACCCAGAAGGCTAGGTTGCGGGGCTGGTAGAACCGAACCCGGGATCCCCAGCCCGACTCGCGGAGGACGCGGATCCGCTCGACCGTCGGGTCTTCAACCCCGGACGCCGCGTCCTTCGGCAGAGGCTGGTCCGCGACCTGCTCGGTGGTTGCCATCAGTTGCCTCCCTGCCGCGCGATGCTGGACAGCATTTCCGCTACGTCTTCGGCCGGAACGGTCCCGACCACACGAGGACCATCGACCACCACCTCCACACCTGTGCCCTCGACCACGAAGGCGGCGATCGACCCGACTGAGGTGGCGTCGCCGACCTCGGTCACCACTCCTTCCAGACCAGAGGCGGTGCGCGTCGTCCGCGGGTACCCAATCGCCTGCGGACCGCGACCCGCGGTGACACGCTCGGAGGCCAGCTCGATGCTCGTCAGAAGATCCATCGGCGATCCGGTGTAATTCCCGGTGGTCACCGAGAACGACACCGCCCGCGAGGTCACCGCCGCTGTGGTCGGATACTCGCCGCTACGGTCCGGGTCTCCGACCGCCACTCCGTTGGTCACCGTCCAGCCTGCTGCCGGAGTGAACTGGACCCCACCGCGTAGGGCGAGGACCTCACCCGGCTGGACCGGGCGCCCCACCGGCACCGCCCGATCGATGGCCGGCACCACGAAGATCATCCAGACCGCGACCGCCAGGACCAGCGCGGCTGGCCACACCGTCCGACGATCCAGACCGAGCCAACGCCGCTCGACCGGCACCCAACCCTCGGGCGCGGCAGCCGCCGGTTCAGATACGCCTAGTGACACTACGATCACCTTCTCGGTCCTCACAGGGTCAGAGTCCCCTGCTCTGAAATCGAGAGTAGCGGCGAATGCTCGGCCAACCACGGGCCTGAAACCACGGGATTCCCTCAAAGCGGGCACAACTCCGTAACTTTGAGAAGATCACGCTGCTGATCATTAACTAACACTTCCAAGAGCACCGATGCGGCGGTGATGTTCAGCCGATAGGTCACCCAGCAGACTGTTCATCGGTCGAGTCGATGCGAGCTATAGCAAGTCGGTGGAAGCAGACCCTGTACCTTTACATGCGCGTCTCGCATACAATCACGTGTGACAACGAAGGAACTGCGTCGGTCGGACATTTCAGGCGGCGGTGATTGCACCATGGCCCCTGGTCCCGCACGAGCAAGCCGCCCGCACGTTCGACCGAACTTCACATCTGAGCGGCGCGGCCCGCAGCGAAGCGAGGACACGCGCCGCTGGCCGAGCGGAGCGAGGCCGCTTGAACGAGTAAGGAAAGTACTCACGGCATCGCGGCCGCCTGGCAGCCAGCTGAGTGCTGCCGCCTCAGCCGACGGCGCTCGAGCGTCCCGCGCGGGCGTGACTC
>CADCUO010000084.1 GCA_902805915.1 uncultured Propionibacteriaceae bacterium
ACGGGGACTTCTCGTTGGACCAGGTCGTGGTCGACAACCATGGAGCGTTGGGCCTGATCGACTGGGATCGCGCGGGCCGGGGGAATCCGGCAGCCGACCTCGCCTCTGCCATCGCCGCTGGCCTCGACGAGAGTGCCGCCTCAGCGCTGCTGACCGGCTACAGCCAGGTGCGCGCCGTTCCGCCTGACCTCAGCTGGCAGCTGGCCAGCGCTCGGTTGCGACGCCTGGCTGAGCCTTTCCGGCTGGCCTCGCCGACGTGGCCTGCGGAGCTGGAGCACCGCGTCCAGGTGCTGGAATCGACCATGCCGTGACCGCTGATCTCGCCAACCGGTCGAGACCCCCAACCCTCGACTCCCTCTCGCTGTCCCTGGCTGCCCGCGACCTGCGACTAGTGCGTGGCTGGCCACGCGATGAACAGCACCTCCTGTTCGAGGCCATCGGTCCCCAGGGTACGGTCGCCGGGCAGTGGTTCGCCTCGGCTGCTCGTGCGGCCCACGTCGTCTCCAAGACTCCGGGAGCGGAACAGGTCGGCACGGTTGTCTTGCAGCCCAAAGGAGCGGACCGACGGCTGCCGTTCCTGCCCCAGTACCTGAACCTGCCCGGCACGGTGCTCATCGCGCATCGACCGGAGCGGCGGGCGGTGTTCTCGCTCACCAGAGGTGCTGGCCCGAGAGCGCAGGTCATGTTCACCAAGGTGGTGCGTCGCGACAAGGTCGAGGGGCTGGCCCGTTCAGCAAGGCTGGCGGCGGCATTGCCGCTGCGTACTCCCGACGTGCTGGCCGTGAACGAAGCCCAGGGCAGTGTGACTACAGCGATGCTGACCGGTGCTCCGCTCCATGAACTGCTTGGTCAGAACGACTCGATCGAGGCTTGCCTGGCGGCCGGAACGGCCCTTGCCCAGCTGCACCGGGTGCCACCGCCGCACGGTCTAGTCCGGCACGGGCCTGACGAAGAACGCCGGACTGCAGGGCGCTGGAAGCACCTCGCCCGCAGTCATGGCCTGCCGCTGGCTTTCTCCGACTCTGCGGGCCCTCGAGCCGAGCTGTCCGGCATCGAGGTTCCGGTGGACCAGCTGACCCTCATCCACCGGGACTTTCACGACAAGCAGATCTTGATCGACTCCTGGGGCGGAGCCGGGGTACTGGACTTCGACCTGATGGCCGTTGGCGACCCGATGCTGGATTTGGCGAACCTGTTGGTGCATCTGGAACTTCGGGCGCTTCAGGGCGTGGTGCCGGATGCCGCACCGCTTCAGTCGGCGGTCCTCAACGGGTATCAACCGACCCCTGACCAGCTGCGCAGAGTTCCCCAATACGAGCGGACCACGTGGGACCGACTGGCAGGGGTCTACGCATTCCGAAGCGTGAGCGTCCCTACCTGACCCATGGGCCGGCTCGTTCGTCAGACGTCGACGTGAATGGCCGAGTCCTTCATCTCCGACAGAGGGCCTAGCGGATCAACGGCCACGCAACCGTACTCGGCCGCCAAGTCCGCGCGGTCACGGCGGGACATCCCACTACCGGCTGCAACTATCTAGGTCCTCGGAGAGCACCAGAGACGCCAAATGGTGGAACGAGCCACAGTGGAGCCGAACTGGAAGGACAGCGGGCTGGTGTTCACCGCGAGGATCGGGACGGTGATCGAGACGCCGAGCCTGGGCCGGTTGCTTAATGGGCTGATCATCCAGGCCGTCGGCGAGCTCCTGGAGGCCCGTCTCCGCGCCACCATATCGAGACTGTCCTCACCACCACCTGACGCTGACCAGGTACGGCCTCGCTGAGTGCGGTCGTGCCGGTGCGTCCACAGATTGCTCCCGCCGGGGCAGATGAGTTGGTGTCTTGCGTCAGGTCTAACCGGCATGAGCGATACAAATGCGGGCGTGGGCAAGGTCGTCGTGAACAGGGCGATGTCGCTGGATGGCTTCATCGCCGGCCCCGACCACGCGATGGACTGGGTTTTCGAGTACATGAAAGAGGACCGGTTCCCTGAGGTCATGGCGGCCACCGGCGCCATGCTCGTCGGCCGGCGCACCCACGAGGTCGCCAAGCTGATGTCCGTGGAGGATCGCGACTACGACGGGGGACCGGTGTTCGTCCTGACGCACCAGCCGCCGGACGAGCCGGACCAGGGCGTCACATTCCTCACCTGCGACCTCGCGGAGGCGGTCTCGACGGCGCGCGCCGTCGCGGGCGGGAAGAACCTGGAGATCCTCGGTGCCGACCTGGCCAGCCAGTGCCTGCAGCGGGGGCTCGTCGACGAGGTCCTGGTGTATGTCATGCCAGTGCTGCTTGGCGACGGCGTGCGCTTCTCCACCTCAGGGCTAGGCAGGATTGACCTGGAACCGTTTAGCAACACGCAGTCAGGTCCCGTGACGATGCTCCGCTTCAGCGTGCGGAAGTAGGCACGGTCCCGTCTTCAAGATGCCTGGCAGTGAGCCTCAAGTGCAGCCTCATGTCACCAGAAGCTGGCAAAGGTACTTCTTTGTGCGAGTCGGGTCTAGGTCTCACATCAGTGATCGGCACTCCTGTGAGCCGGCAAACGGTTTGCGGCACGAGGGAGCTGCTGGTCGGGTGGCCCGCTAGGGTTGGTTCCGGCCTGTTGACGGAGGCGCTGATGACCCCACTCCTCTATCGGGAATGGCTTGGGCTGCTGGCCGGGCAGCGTCAGCCAACGCCTTTCGCCGGGTGGCGGCTGGAGACGAAGGGTCGGATCATCGAACGGCAGGCGATCCAGGGATGATCCTTGAGGAGGACATCGCCGACGCCGTGCTGTTCCTCTCGTCCGACAACGCAAGAATGATCACCAAGCAGAGCCTGCTGGTGGGTGGAGGACACCATGACGAAGACGACGACGGAGCCCGGCGAGGAAGCCGACACTCGCACGCTGCGCGTGGGACTCAACCCCTACGGACTGACCTACACGGTGGGGCTGCAGGGGAGGGGAACGCCCCGCGCGAATCCCCACGGAACGGGCCTCGAGGGCTTCCTTGCCCTCGCGACCGAACTGGGTGCGAAGGTTGTCGAGGTCTACAGCCCGTGGCTCAGCGATCTCGGGCCGGAGGGGCGACGGTCTTTGAAGGCACGGCTCGAGGACGCCGGGATGATCCCGATCGGGAGCGCGAGCCTGCACTGGGAGGACGTGGACACCTTCTTGCAGAACGCGGTGGACTTCGGCGCGCGCACCATGCGTCTGGGCCTCTCGCCGATCCTCCAGGGCGACCGCAATGCCTTCGGCGCCGCGCAGTGGGCCCAGCAAATCGCGGCGATTCGAGCAGGGCTGGCCCGACTCGCCCCCAGGGCGGCAGAGCACGGCATCACGGTGGCGATCGAGAACCATCAGGACTTCGGCAGCGCCGAGCTCCTGGCCTTCTGTGAGGAGGCCGGCGGCAACGTCGGCATCACCCTTGACACCGGCAACGCCTTCCCGGTGGCCGAGTCCCCCCTGGCTTTCGCCCGGGCCGTCGCGCCCCGAGTGCGCCACGTCCATCTCAAGGACTACCGGCTGCAGTTCACTGAGGAGGGCTACCGGCTCGTCCGCTGCGCAATCGGAGACGGGGCGGTGCCGTTCCGCGAGATCCTCGATCTCCTGCTCGCCGACGGCCGCTCGCTCACCGCCGTCCTTGAACCCGGAGCGCTGGAGGCGCGGCACATCCGCCTCTTCACGCCCGAGTGGTGGCGCGGCTACGCCCCCAAGGACGCCCGCGCCCTCGCCGAGGCGTTGTACGCTGCGCGCGTGAACCACCTCCCCGAGGATGAGGACCACCGCACCCCGTGGGAACGCGGGTCGGACCACGAAGAACTGCTCGCCTACGAGCGGAACATGATGATGACCAGCGCCGCGAACATGCGTGCGATTGGGCTGATGGAGTGAAGCTGATGGCTGGACCGGGAACGACCGGCCCCTTGACCGGGAAGATCGCCTTCGTGACCGGCTCTGGCCGTGGCCTCGGCCGGGCGACGGCCGACAAGCTCGCTGCTCTGGGCGCGGACGTTGTGATCCACGACCTCGACGAGGCGGGGCCCGCAAAGTACGGCGAGGCGGAGAGCCTGCAGGACGTGGCGCGCGACATCGCGCGGCACGGCGCCCGCGTCACAACTGTGCTGGGTAACATCGGGGACCCCGCTGCGGTGGCCGAGATGTCGCGCAGGATCGTCACCGAGCTCGGCACCGTGGACATCCTGGTGAACTGCGCGGGCGGCGACATAGGGGCCGAGGGCGGCAAGCCGAACCCGAACAGCGCGCTCGATGTCGCCCTCGAAGACATTCAGGTCGAGACAAACAACAACCTCATCGGCACCCTGCTGGTAAGCCAGACCTTCGTGCGCCCGATGCGAGATCGGGGCTCGGGTTCCGTCATCAACATCGCCTCGACCGCCGCCCACGTGGGAAACACACCCGAGGTGATCTACTCCACGCTGAAGGCTGCCGTGGTGCACTACACGCGTTGCCTGGCCGCTGAGATGCGCCCGTACGGGGTGCGTGTGAACGCGGTGAGCCCGGGCCCTACGAAGACCGCCCGGTTCCAGGCCACCCGCAAGACCGACCCCGAAATGATGGTGACCACCGACTCTCTGATGCGCTACGCCGATCCTGAGGAGATCGCCGACGCCGTTGCCTTCCTCGCCGGGCCGCAGGCGAAGTTCATCCACGGGCAGGTACTGCGCGTCGACGGCGGCCGCACCCTGTTCCCAGGTTGACCAGGTGACGACTACACGTACACAGCGAACAGGAACACTGCGGAGGGTGGCGGCATGAACGCTCAACTGTTCGACCTGACGGGCCGGCGCGCGTTGGTCACCGGATCATCTCAGGGCATCGGGCTCGCCCTAGCACTGGGACTTGCCCGGGCGGGCGCACAGGTCGTGCTGAACGGCCGCGACCGGGCGAAGCTGGCCAGCGCGGCAGGTCGCATCCCGGATGCGCTCACCCTGCCGTTCGACGTCACCGACCACGACGCCGTGCGCGGCGCTGTCGACGGCTTCGAGGCGGAGCACGGGGCCATCGACATCGTCGTCAACAACGCCGGAATGCAGCACCGCTCCCCACTCGAGGACTTCTCCGGGGCGGCCTTCGAGCAGCTCATGGCAACGAATGTGTTGAGCGTCTTCCACGTGGGGCAGGCCTGTGCCCGCCACATGATCACGCGGGGCGCGGGGAAGATCATCAACATCGCTTCGGTGAACGCGTTATTGGCCCGCTTTTCGATCGCGCCGTACACGGCCACGAAGGGTGCGGTGGTGAACCTGACGAAGGGCATGGCGACCGACTGGGCGCGGTACGGGCTCAACTGCAACGCCATCGCGCCGGGCTACATCGAGACGCCGCTAAACGAGCCGCTCTGGTCCGACCCCGCGTTCAACGAGTGGCTGACGAGACGCACCCCCGCTCAGCGCTGGGGCAGAGCCGACGAGCTCGTGGGCGCCTGCGTCTTTCTGGCCTCGGACGCGGCGAGTTTCGTCAACGGGCACACGCTCTACGTCGACGGGGGCCTGACCGCCTCATTGTGAAGGCCTGTGGTGGAGCCGAGGAAGAGCTCATCGGGCGTGGCACACCGAAGATTAGAAGGGCCGGGTCTGCGCGCGTTCGGGGACTTGTGAAGCCGACGACCTCTCGAGGCGGTCGAAACGATCGTCGCTGCGATGCCAGCCCGGCTCAGGCTGCACATCGTATCCGCGGCGTACGTCGGCCTGCGGCAGCTGTCTGAGGCGTACGTCAGATCAGAAGAAGATTTTAGTTCCGAGCAGCCCTTCGCCCGGGGCGCGGCCCGAGAGCACTCGACAGAGCTCCAGTGCGTCCATCTCAATGCGTGGCCCGCCCGAGCCCTGCACGAACTTCCCGCCGGCAGGGCCCGTCAGGACGACCTCTACGGGCTGTTGGTGACGCCTCGCCCACTCGCCCACGGCGTCCTCGACGATCCGGCGGTCATTCTCCCCCGGGGACAGCTCGCGTCCCACGGCGCGTGAGATGTCGATTCGGTGCATGAACACGTCGCGGGTGTAAACGACATCCATGAGGTGGCCGAAGTTGCCCTTGTTCGGCATGCCTTCGACGATTGACCCGTTGCTCTTCACAGATGCCGACACGGCTCGCAGGAAGGCTGGCGTCCGCATTCGACCGCGCACGGCTCCGGCAGCGAGTACCTTCAACGCCGCCACCCTCTCAGCCGGAGTGAGCGAGGCGTGCTCTGCGACCTGCCGCGCGTTGTACGCGTCCAGCGGGTTGCCGTCGTACTCACGCGCGTGTCTGAACCCGTAGAGGTTCTGCCGAAGCAGCTCGCGCTTCGACGCTGCTGCCTTCGAGGCGCCGATGACATGGCCCACCATGTCAGACACGTTCCAGGCCGGACACTCGGTCTGGGCCTGCCAGTCGTCGGCCCGGAGGGTCTCCAGCAGCTCGATGAGGTCGTCGTACGCGCCGGTCGCCACTTCGGATGCGTCGGACATGTGGGTGATGGGGGTGATCTGGTCAATCGCGATTGTCACGGTGGTCTCCCTTAATGATCGACTTCGCCGCCTGCGCGACGAACTGACGAACGGGTGGACGGGTCGTCGCTGGCAATTGGCTACGACCTGCGGGAGCTGCATGCCGATCCAGCGAATGCGGACTCCCGGTTGCAGTGCTCGCTGCAGTCAGGCAGGACAACCACGCCCTTGCCGGTCCCTCCTGCGAGTGGCGGAGCGCGGCTGATCTGGCGAGGCTCGCTTCTAGGGCCCCGCTCGAGCGCTTTGACGCCGAGATCGCCGGAACGCGCGGCCGGCAAGACCCTTGGTGAACCGGGTGAAGCACTTGTCGGACTGACTCAGGTGCCTCATCCGGCCCGCAGCGGCATCCTCACCACTGGCGTGAGCGGGCGGGCAGATCAAGCCCAGACGGTCCATCGCGGCGCCTCTCGACATCCATGTTCCTAACACCGTTAGCCTAATGCAGTTAGGGCAACTCCGCCAGAGGTTTCCTAACCTTGTTAGGGTGAGTGAGTGGACCGACGCAGCGAGCGGCATCAGGCCACGCGCAGCGAAATCCTCGCCACCGCGTGGTCCCTGACCAACGACAAGGGCCTGACGGGCTGGTCGCTGCGCGAGCTTGCCGCGGCAGTTGGCATGCGTGCGCCGTCGCTGTACGTGTACTTCCCGGCGAAGGGCCACATCTACGACGCGATGTTCGGCGAGTCCTACCGTCAACTCCTTGAGCTCAGCAGGGCCACGCCGTTGCCGAACGAGCCCAGAGAGCGGCTGCGCACAATGGCGGTGACCTTCTTCAACTTCGCGGTGGAGAACCCAGCGAGACTCCAGTTGATGTTCTGGCGGGTGATTCCCGGCTTTGAGCCGTCCCCTGACGGTTACGCGCCGTCCCTCCAGGTGGTTAACCTGGCGCAGAACGCGTTCGCCGAGATCGGCGTCACTGACCCTGCCGCCCTGGACATGTGGTCGGCGCTGCTCTCAGGTTTGATCAGCCAGCAGGCCAGCAATGACCCTGGCGGGAACCGCTGGCGGCGGCTCCTCGACGATGCGGTCGACATGTTCGCCAGGGCCTACTTGTGAGTATGCTGACGCGAGCTCATCTGGCGCGGTGCTGGCTCTCCAGGTCTCCAAATCTTGGGGCGCAGCCAGCCGATCGCTCAAGCGGAACCCTCGCGCCGACTCGGCGGTCGTCGGCTCGCGCTCCGGGACCGACCCCACAGCTGAGAGGTCGGCGAAGGCCGCCTCTGAACCAACGGGGAGTGGGGCCTCAGGACGTGCTGCTGCGCAAGGAAACGGTTGGTCCGCTGCTGCGCCAGCTGTCGCGCTTGTTGAAGATCATTCGGCCCCCCGGGCAGCGACCTGAGCTTCGGCGACTTAGCGGGCGAAACGAGAGCTGACGGTCGGACTCGAACCGACAACCGCCTGTTTACAAGGCTCAGGCTGGTCGTCCGCTGCCATGCCTTTACGCCTAGCCAGCGGCGTTTACGACGGCTCAGGAAGTCGGTCATGTACCGACGTTGCTGTCAGGGTTGCTGTCAGATCGTCGCGACGACCGCTTCCGTGCCATCGACAGTCGAAGCCCTCGACCAGCGGTACGTGAGCCAGACAGAGGTGCGCTGGTGTGCGTGGGCCTGAGGCGATTGGTAAGCAGTTCGGTGAGCAGTCTGGCTCACTGCCCTATCGACTTGGGAAGACATTTGCGACCCTGATGAGGGGGGTTGCTGAGCGTTGGATGGTGGCCGTCGGCTGCTGGCAGTAACCGGTGACAACCTGCGCCTGGGGCCCGTTCGGGGCCCGCGCATGTGCCCTTCGGTTCGTCACATTTTCCGTTCCCGTCAGTCCCAGGCTCTTGACCGGAGGCCAGGACCCCTTACACCTTTCGACGGGATCGGAGGATCGCTCCGCGGCCGCTGCGAGGGCGAGGAGTGAGGCGCCCAATGCGGCTCCAGCGAGGGCGTTGCTTGTTCCGCTACCCGTCGATGCTGCTTGTGCTGGGGCGGTCTGGGCCGGATCCTCGCATTCTGAGGCTGCCGCGAGTTGGAGTGTTGGTGCGGGGCGCTCGGGCCCTTCGCCACCTGGTGCTTGATCCTCAATCCAGCGGACTACCTCGCCGTCGGCGTATGTCTGCAGGGCTTTGAAGACGAGCTGGTCCGTTGCGGGCATGGGTCCGGCGGACACCTCGAACTCGGCGAACTCGTCCGGGCCGATCCCCTTGTCGGTGGCGGTCCAGGAACGTCCAGCCAGGCTGGGACTTGACCCGGACGCTGGCGATGGGGTTGTCCTCGGGGAGGGCAATCTCGATCTTCGTGCTCGGCACCTTTTTCTCGGTGGGGGCGCGGAAGGTCAGCTTGGTGTATCCGCCCTGGATGGCGTCGGGCGCTTGGACAGTCACGTGGGCGGCCGCGGTGATGGGCAGGCTGAGAAGGCCGGCTGTCACAGCCGCTGTCAGGACCTCCCGACGCGAGAATCGACTTGAGCTACGTCAGCCGTCCATTCCTGACTACGCCGTTTGCGCAGCGATTGCAGTGGCACGAGAGTCTGAACGGCCACCAGCGTGGCGAACCCGCCGAACTCGTCCGTGCCACTCATCACGATTCAAGGTATATCGAGCACGGCTCAAGGACAGCCCGACATCGCGATGGGGCTGGCGGTGTCCGCATAAGTCCCGGCCGGCGCGTAATCAGCGAGCAGTCTAAGCTGGCGGTGGCATCCAGATTGAGCGATTCGAAGACATGCACGACGAGCATTGCGAGAAGGAGCTCAGCGGTGAGAAATGGACCGCCGAGGATGAATACGAGTACCGGCACGGGCCGCAATTGCAGGACAATAAGGAGGCTGGCTGACCGTCTCATTGCGAAGGCTTGGCACGCACGCACTAAGGCAAGCTGCAAGCGTCGATCCGGGTGCATGACGCTGCAACCGGAGCGTCGCGTGCGGGGGTACGTCGGGGTTACGCATGGGCGCGGGCTCAGCCGATTTCTTCCCCGGCCAGAGCCTTGGCGGCGAGGCGTTCATCTTCGCTGACCTCCCACACCTCCCACGCTGCATGCAGGGCCAGGACGATGATGAAGCACCCCAGGACCAGATCGGGCCAGCCCGAATCGGTCCAGAGGGTCACGACACCCACGGCGATGATCGAGAGGTTGACGAGCACGTCGTTGCAGGCCGACAGAAAAGCTGCCCGGCTGAGCGAGCCGCCCTGGTGCCGGACTCTGGCAAGCAGTCACGCCGACGTGCCGTTGACGGCGATGGCGCCGAGGGAGGCAAGGACCAGCGGCACGACATCAGGGGCTTGCGGGTCGCCGAATCGCTGGATCGCTTGCGCCCGGCCAGGGACGCGGGCGCCAAGATGACCAGCGTCATGGCCTTGCCGAGCATGGCGCGCCTGGCCAGCGGCCACCTTAGGGCGATGAAGACCAACACGTTGACCGAAGTGTCTTCAAGGAAGTCGACACTGTCGGCCAGCAGCGACACCGACCCGGCCGCCAATGCGACGGTGAACTCGACGAAGAAGTAGGCGAAGTTGATCAGCGCGACAATGAGAACGATCCGTCGCAGGTGTCGGGCACCCAATTCGTCGGTGGTCGCATCGCGAACCTACGCGGCACCAGGCGGCGCGCAACTCCAAGACGCGGCGACGCCGGCCCCACGAGAGCGCCGAATGCTCTCAGAGTGCCCAACAGGCCTCGTGTCCCGTACCCGATGCTGCTTACGCCAAAGTAGCGCCGGCGTCCACCGTCAGAAGGGGCAGGAGCCCAGGACATCGGGCTACCTGACGAGCCGATCGCGGAACGCCAAGCTTTCTCCGCGGATGCGGCACACCACCGACGATAGGTAGCCGCGGCGGAACTTGGTGATCTCTTGAGGATTATCTGCGGATTCACCAGCGGGTGGGCTGAGGTTGAGCCGCCAGTCTTGTGTTGTCGGGATCGGGGGGGCCGATCGGATGGCTGGAAGTCGGGGGACCACAACCATCCAACCCAGGGGGAAGGCAGAAGTAATTCGGGGGAACGACACTGCCGCTGGGGGGACACCATCAGGCTCGCTGATCGCAACGATCAGCGGGCCTGATGGCGTTTCACTGCGTTAGTCTTCGTCGCAGCTTGCGGCACCA
>CADCUO010000085.1 GCA_902805915.1 uncultured Propionibacteriaceae bacterium
CAAAGAACGCGGGCGGGGGGTCACTGATTCCGGCCCGAATCCAGTCGCCGAACTTTGATTGCCGGGTCGGCCAGTCCAGGAATCTTCCCCTCGTCGGCGAGAATTCGTCGACACGCCGCAGTACGGCTGCTCGGGCCTCGACGAGGGGCCGATTTCTGGACTTAGCCGGCCGGTCATGGTCCGGCGCCGTCGTTCTACTACCGCTGGGCGGGAGTGTGCTGGTTCGTCAGCACCGGGCGCAGCGCATCCACCACGGCTGGGTCTTCGATCGTCGACGGCACGGCTGTCGGGGTGCCGCCCGCGATGTCGCGCATGGTCTTGCGCAAGATCTTGCCGGACCTGGTCTTCGGTAGCGCAGCCACCACGTCTATCTGCCGGAGCGCGGCCACGGCTCCGATCTCCTGCCGGACCAGGGCCACCAGCTCCGCGCTCAATGCTGCGGCATCGCCGGTGAAGCCCTCCTTGGTCACCACCAGCCCCCTGGGAAGCTGGCCCTTGAGCTGGTCCGCAACACCGATCACCGCACACTCCGCGACTGCCGGGTGGGAAGCCAGCACCGCCTCCATGGCACCGGTGGACAGCCGGTGACCGGCGACGTTGATCACGTCATCGGTGCGCCCCATCACGAACAGGTAGCCGTCCTCGTCCAGGTAGCCACCGTCCCCGGTCAGGTAGTAGCCGTCGAATGCGGACAGATAGCTGGCCACGAATCGGTCATCATCGCCCCAGACGGTGGTCAAAGTGCCCGGCGGCAACGGCAGTCGGAGGCAGATCGCCCCCTCCTGGCCCGGCGGCAGCCGGGCTCCGTCAGGGCCAAGCACTGCCACGTCGAACCCCGGCACCGGAACCGACGGGGACCCCGGCTTCAGCGGCAACGGCTCCAGCCCACGCGGGTTGGCCGCGATCGGCCAGCCGGTCTCGGTCTGCCACCAGTGGTCGACCACGGGCACTCCCAGCCGCTCGGCGGCCCAGGCAAACGTGTCGGGGTCGAGCCGCTCCCCGGCCAGGAAGAGCGTCTCCATCGACGACAGGTCGTGGGAGGCCATCAGTTTCCCTTCCGGATCGACCTTCCGGATGGCGCGGATCGCGGTCGGTGCCGTAAACAGCGCCTTGACCCGGTGCTCCGACACCACCCGCCAGAAGGCGCCGGCGTCGGGGGTGCCGACCGGCTTGCCCTCGTACAGCACGGTGGTCGCTCCGACGAGCAGCGGCGCGTACACGATGTAGGAGTGACCGACCACCCAACCGACGTCGCTGGCCGTGAACATCACGTCGCCGACGCCGATGTCGTAGACGGTGCGCATGGAGTACGCCAGCGCTACCGCGTGCCCACCATGGTCACGCACGATGCCTTTCGGCTTCCCGGTCGTGCCTGAGGTGTAGAGGATGTAGAGCGGGTCGGTGGCGGCCATGTCCTGGCAGATCGCCGGTTCGAACGACCCCGGCCGCATCAGCACGGCAAGATCAAGATCGCGCGGCTCAACCAGCTCAGCGCGGAGCTGCTCCCGCTGGAAGATCACACAATGCAGGGGCTGGTGGGCCGCCTTGGCCAAGGCGGCGTCGAGCAGCGGCTTGTACGCGACTACGCGGGTGCCCTCCAGGCCACAGGAAGCGGAGATAATCGCCGTGGGTTTGGCGTCGTCGATCCGGGCGGCAAGCTCGGTGGCGGCGAATCCGCCGAAGACGACGGAGTGAACCGCGCCGATCCGGGCGCAGGCCAACATCGCCATCACGGCCTCCGGCACCATCGGCAGATAGATCACCACCCGGTCGCCGGGTGCGACCCCGATACCCCGCAGCGCTCCAGCGAGCTGGGCCACCCGCTCCAGCAGCTCGGCGTAGGTGTAGGTCCGGCGGGTACCGGTGATGGCGGAGTGGAAGATCAACGCCGGCTCGTCGGCCAGGCCGCGAATCACGTGCCGGTCGAGTGCGTTATAACAGGTGTTCAACCGACCGTCGGGAAACCAGCGGTAGTGCGGAGCCCTCGAGTCGTCCAGCACCTGCGCCGGCGTGGAGAACCAGTCGACTGCCGACGACTGCTTGCCCCAGAACACGTTCGGGTCGGCCAGACTGGCCTGGTACTCGTCGCTGTAGACCCCCATTGGCGTACTCCTGCCTGAGCATCATCGGTCGGGTCGGCTTGTCGTCCCAGACTACGATCCCCTCATGTACGCCGCACTGCTCGCCTGGCCCCGGGCCACGTTGGCCAAGGCCATCCAGGACCGGATCGCGGGCTCGGACTTCGAGGCCATCCACGCCAAGATCTGGCATACCCCCGGCGAGCGGTGGTTCACCGAGGACGACGCCATCTGGCGCGTGCATGCCGACACCTCGATGTTCATCGGGGGCATCCGCGCGCTGCTGCTGCAGTCCCTGCATCCGGTGGCGATGTGGGGGGTCAGCGAGCACTCCGGGTTCCGGTCCGATCCGTGGGGGCGGCTGCAGCGCACCAGTGCTTTCCTCGCGACCACGACGTACGGCACCATCGCAGATGCGGAACGCAGCATCGCGATCGTCAAGGCCATTCACCGCCGCGTGAACGGCACGATGGCGGATGGACGGACGTACGCAGCCGACGACCCACACCTGCTCCAGTGGATCCACGTCGCGAGCGTCGACAGCTTCCTCACCGCCCACCAACGGTTCGGCCAGCAGCCGCTGACCTCGGACGAGGCCGACGACTACGTCGTGCAGAGCGCGGTGGTGGCCGAGAAGCTGGGCGTGATCAAGGCGCCGCGTACGGTTGATGAGCTGGAGGCCGCGATCCGGGAATACCGGCCGGAACTGACGGGCTCCGAGCAGGCGAACGAAGCAGCCGCGCTGCTGCTTCGTGACCCACCGCTGCCCGCTGTCGCCCGGATCGGCTACACCGCACTCGCCGCTGGTGCGGTCTCGCTGCTTCCGCCCTGGGCCCGGACCCAACTGCGGTTGCCAACCCTCCCGATCGCCGATCGGCTGGTCGCGCAGCCGCTGGCTCAGACGATGTCGTCCACCATCCGCTGGGCGTTGTCCGGCGCGGAGCCTGGCGCCGACGCGGCCTGAGCTGCTGCACCGCTGCTCGGGCTGGGCTGGTAGTCCCGCCTGATGCCGGCCCTCTTCGCCTGCCACAGGACCAAGGCCAGGACGACGCCGTGCACGACCAGCGCGATCAGCAGCTGCCAGGGCGAGCCCGTGCTCGATCCACTGACGAACGCCTCGTTCCAACCCCCCAGCAGCAGCACCATGAAGAAGACGCCCACATTGTTGACGGCGTGGATCGCGATGCCGGCTTCCAACCCGCCGGTACGCCAGGTCAGTATCGAGGCGGTGACTGCGAACACGGCCAGGCTGGAGAAGATCCAGACGTCCGCGCTGCCGTGGGCGGCTGCGAAGGCTCCAGCGGAGATCACCATCGGCACTACCAGGGCCACCACTGGGTGCTTGAACCACGACCCGATGGTCTGGGTCAGCAACCCCCGGAAGAAGTACTCCTCCCCCTCCGCCTGCAGCGGGGTAAGGAAGATGACCATAGCAAGCAGGATCAGCCACTGCTCTGGCTGCGGTGAAGCCGGCCGTTCGATCAGCCCGCTCAGCCCGAGGTAGATCGCCCACACCGGGATGACCACCACCAGGCATCGGGCCAGCCAGCCCCACCGGATGCCGCCCTGGACAGAGGAGACGTACTTCGGCCGGATCCGGTGAGCGATCCAGATGGCTAGCGTCGCCGCCGGGATGAGCACGATCAGGGACAAGTTCACATAGAGGAAGCCGACCGGACCCAAGTTGGTGGTAGTCGAGATCTCCTCAGTCACCCAGGTCAGGGGGCTGCTCACCCCGACAACTGCCCCGGCAAGAGCGAGCGGCAGCACCAGGAGGGTCATCGATACGACAGCGAACAGCGCAGCTAGCAGCAGAGCCACCACTGGACGCCACCAAGCGTGCCGAGGTCCACGCAGCATCTGCTGGTACGGCCGCGGGACCTCCGGGAGTGCGCTGGGCTTGACGGGCGGGTGCCCGGGGGCGGGCATGAGGTACGCCCCCTGTCCGTACGGAGCCTGGCCGTACGGAAGTTGTCCGTACGGGGCCTGCCCGTATGGGGCCTGCCCGTATGAGGCCTGCCCGTATGGGACCGGTCCGTATGGAACCTGTCCGTACGGGGCCTGCCTGTACGGGGCCTGACCGGAAGGGCTTGGCCCATGGGGTCCGTAACCGTAAGGGCTCGGAGCGTTGGGAGCGTCGACATACGGCCGGTGACCGTGGGGGGCTTGGCCGTAGGGAGCCTGGACCTGGGGAGGCGGGCCGTAGGGAGCCTGGACCTGGGGAGGCGGGCCGTAGGGAGCC
>CADCUO010000086.1 GCA_902805915.1 uncultured Propionibacteriaceae bacterium
GACGCTCCACTGCGTCGACATGCAGGACTCTTCCTTGGTCGACGTCCTGCTCGGGCGCGAGCTGACCAACGCAGTTGGACGCATGCTCCCGCCACCCGCCAACAAGGCCGTCACCGTCCCCACGCAGCGCACCGCCGGCGCCGGCCTCGTCGGTGCCGGTCTTGCACTATGGGCTCTGAGCGCCAACGCCGTGATCATCGGCGGCAGCTGGGGCGGCGGACGCCGGCGCCGGCGCCACCGGGACCCCTACGATGAAGGCTACGGCTACCAGCGCGTCGGGCCGAGCTGCGGCCAGCTCTGCGCTTGCAACTGCTGTGCGAACCTCGCTTGCAACGCCTGCTGCTGCGGGAGCCAATGCGCGAACTGACCCGGTCAAGCAACAATGGCGGGCGGGCGTGTAAGCGATGCTCCTACTGTCAAGCGGCGGCTGTCGGGGGCATCGCGTTGTAGATCTCGCGCGCCACGTACCGCTTGAGGCAGCGGATCGCTTCAGTCTTGCTCTTGCCCTCCTTGATGCGCTTGTCGAGGTAGTCGCGGGTTCTCTGGTCGCAGCTGAGCCGGACGATCACGATGCGCCACAAGGCGGAGTTGGCTTGTCGGTCGCCGGCGCGGTTGAGTCGGTGCCGGTTGGTCTTGCCGCTGCTGGCCGGGATCGGGTTGCTGCCGCAGAGTGCGGCGAAGGCAGCCTCGGAGTGCATCCGCTGCGGGTTGTCACCCGCGGCCATCAGCAGCGTCGAGGCGACCTCGGGGCCGACGCCCTTGGTGGCGACGAGTCTGGGTGCCACGGCAGCGGTGATGCGGCGCAGTCGCGTGCTGACCAGTTTCAGCTGCTCGTCGAGGTGCAAGACGCGCTGGGCGAGCTCGCGTAGTGCCAGCCGTGTCATGGACTGCAGGCTGTCGTCGTCGGCCTTGATCCGGAAGTCGGCGCAGGTCGTCAGCAGGTCGGCGCGGCTCAGGGGTCGCAGCCGCGCCCGGAGGTTTTCGGGTGCGGTGACCAGCAGCTGGTGGATCTGGTTCAGCGCCTGCGTACGCGCCTTGTTTCCGCTGCGCTGAACGGCTTTCAGTGTTCGCAGCGCCTCGACCGGGCCGTCGTGGCTCTTCGGGACACCGGTGGCCTCGCCGGACAGGACCGCGCGGGCGGCCGCGATCGCGTCGATGACGTCGGTCTTGCCGAACCGACGCCGCACCTGCCGATTCGGCCGCGCCACCTCGAGCACCCGCACGCCATTCTCGCTCAGGTGCCGGGCCAGCGCCGCACCGTAGCTACCGGTGCCCTCAACACCGACCTTGTCGAGCTGGCCGTGCCGGCGCAGCCAGGCCAGTAGTTCTCGGTAACCGGTGATGGTGGTCGGAAACGACTCGGTCGCCAGCACTCGACCGAGCTGGTCTAACGCCGCGGCGACGTGGAGATCCTGGTGGTTGTCGACTCCGCCGGTGACGACGACGTCTACAGATGTCATGGTGGTCATGTCCGTCCTTCTGCGTTGGCAAGGGCAGGGCGGGCACGGTGCGACCGGAGGTCGGACAGGACAGGGACGGGCCTGTTGCAGCAGGCTCCTACGAGGTCACTCCCACCAGAAGGCCGTGCCAGGTGTTCTCCCGCCCGGTCGACGGATCGCTTACAGGGCAGCAGGTTCGCGCCGGCCGTGCTTAGAGTCAGGCCGGGCGGGAGAACGCCGCCATTGAACATCCCTGTCCGTTACGGCCGGCGGGCAGGCCCCGTGCGGCCAGAAGAGCGGCGACCGCTGCCGGGAACGGCAGCTGCCCACGAGGCCGCAGTGCGGATAGGTATCGGCGCTGTCCTGCGTCCGCGTCTGCCTGCCGGCATGCTGTCCTGGACGTCGCCGGACGGTACTTGGCGGGTGAACACCGTGGTTGCGCCTGCGTCGAGCAGCTGACCGATTCGATCGTCGTGCCCGACCTGACGAACGAGGGCGAGCAGCCGAACGAGTTCAGCGCGGGACGACCAGCGGTCGCCCGGTCACCGGGCACGGCACCACGACGCAGGACAGGCCGAAGACCTCGCGCACGAGTGCTTCGGTGACCACCTGCTCGGGCGGGCCCTCCGCGACGATGCGGCCGTCCTTCATCGCGACCAGGTGCGTGCCGTAGCGCGCCGCGTGGTTCAGTTCGTGCAGCACCATCACGACGGTCCGGCCGCGGCCGGCGTTCAGGGCCGTAACGAGCTCGAGCACGTCGACCTGGTGGGCGAGGTCGAGGTAGGTCGTCGGCTCGT
The DNA here is from genome assembly GCA_902805915.1 of uncultured Propionibacteriaceae bacterium. Taxonomy (GTDB): domain Bacteria; phylum Actinomycetota; class Actinomycetes; order Propionibacteriales; family Propionibacteriaceae; genus Microlunatus. The sequence continues at coordinate 2,237 of CADCUO010000086.1, forward strand.
CGAGGAGCAGGACCGCGGAGTCCTGCGCGAGCGCCATCGCCAGCCACACCCGCTGGCGCTGACCGCCGGAGAGCTCGTCGACGAGCCGGTCCGCCAGGGCGGTGACGTCGGTGGCGGCCATGGCCTCACCGACGACCCGCTCGTCGTCGGCAGACCACTGCTGCCACCACCGCTGGTGTGGTGCGCGGCAGCGCGCGACGAGGTCGCCGACAGTGACGCACTCGGGGGCGATCGGGTTCTGCGGCAGCAGGCCGAGCCGCTGGGCGACCTCACGGGTCGGTGTCGTGTGCAGGTCGCGGCCGTCGAGGAGCACGACGCCGCCCTGCGGCCGCAGCAGCCGGGCCAGGCCGCGCAGCAGCGTCGACTTCCCGCAGGCGTTGGCGCCGACGACGACGGTGACCTCGCCCGGTGGCAGGACCAGGTCGACACCGTCGACGACGGTCCGGTCGCCGTACCCGAGCCGTACCGCGGTGGTGCGCAGGTCGTGCCGGACGGTGGCCGGGGGCAGGGCGTCGGCAGCGGGGCCCGCGGCGCGGCCGGCGCTAGCAGCGAGCCGTGCGGACCGACGATGCGCGCGGCGACGGGGCCGGCGAGGAACGACACGAACGCGATCGGGCCGCACGCCGCCGTGGCGAAGGCGACCAGCCCCACTGCGGC